>JBMFPL010000177.1:0-7307 GCA_049969115.1 Bryobacteraceae bacterium
AAGCCAATATGGAAACGGCGCTGCCCGAATATGTTCCCGACGACCCCCTCGCCCGCGCTCTCTTCGGCGAACGCCTCACCATGCGCGACGTGCTCGATGCGCTGGCGCGCGCGGCCGACGATGGCAGAGTGGCGGGGTTGATCGCTCGCGTGGGCGCAGCGCCGCTGGGCATGGCTCAGGTGCAGGAGTTGCGCGACGCGGTACGCCGCTTCCGCGAAAAGAAGAAATTCGCCCTGGCCTTCGCGGAAACCTTGGGCGAATTCGGCCCCGGCGGCAACGCGTACTACCTGGCCACGGCCTTCGATGAAATCTGGTTGCAGCCCTCGGGCGACGTCGGCCTGACGGGGGTGCTGGCGGAGGCCTTCTTCCTCCGCGGCACGCTGGACAAGCTGGGCATCACGCCCCGCCTGGACCACCGCTACGAGTACAAGAACGCCATGAACATCTTCACTGAGCGCAAGTTCACGCCCGCGCACAAAGAAGCCACCGAGCGCGTGGTGAAGAGCTTCGCATCGCAAATGGTGCGAGGCATTGCCGAAGGCCGCGGCATGAGCGAGCACCAGGTGCGCGCGCTCATCGACCGCGGCCCGCTGCTGGGCCCCGAGGCGCTGGAGGCGAAACTGGTGGACGGGCTGGCCTACCGCGAGCAGGTCTACGACAAGGTGAAAGAGCGCGCTGGCCGCGGCGCCAAAGTGCTCTCGCTGGCTGAGTATTTGCAACGCGCGGGGCGGCCCCACACCAAGGGCAAGACCATCGCCCTGATTTATGGGGTCGGCGGCGTGCAGCGGGGCAAGAGCGGGTTCGACCCCGTGTTCGGGGAGATCGTGATGGGTTCGGACACCGTGGCGGCAGCGTTCCGCGCCGCCGCGCGCGACAAGGACGTCAAAGCCATCCTGTTCCGCATCGACAGCCCCGGCGGCTCCTACGTCGCTTCTGACACCATCTGGCAGGAAACCGTGCGTGCGCGCAAGGCCGGCAAGCCTGTGATCGTCTCCATGGGCGACGTGGCCGGATCCGGAGGCTACTTCGTGGCCATGGCCGCGGACAAGATCGTAGCTCAGCCCGGCACCATCACCGGCTCGATCGGCGTGCTGGGCGGCAAAATGCTGACCACCGGCTTCTGGAACAAATTGGGCATCACCTGGGACGAGGTGCACGAGGGCGCAAACGCCACGTTCTGGTCCGGCACCTCCGATTACACGCCGGCCCAGTGGGCCCGCTTCCAGGCCTGGCTCGACCGCATCTACGACGACTTCACCAACAAGGTGGCCGAGGGACGCCGCCTGCCCAAACAGCGCGTGCTCGAGATCGCAAAGGGACGCATCTGGACGGGCGAAGACGCCAAAGCGCTCGGCCTGGTAGACGAGCTGGGCGGCTTCGAGACTGCCCTCCGGCTGGCCAAGCAGGCCGCGGGCATCCCGGAGAAGGAGGAAGTGCGTTTGAAGCTGTTCCCGCCCAAAAAGAGCCTGCTCGAAGTGATTGTGGAAAGGATCCAGGGCGCCGAGCCTGATGAGCAGCAGGAAAGCAGCGTCGCCGCCCTGAGACGGGCTCTGGAGATCGTGCAACCCGTCGCGCGGCGCATGCGAGCGCTCGATCCGGCGCGCGCTCCCCTCTGGATGCCCTGGCCGTGAGGAGGTGCAGATGCAGAAACTGATCCGCTCCGCCATCGTTCCCGTGGCAGGATTGGGGACACGGCTGCTGCCCGCCACCAAATCCCAGCCCAAGGAGATGCTGCCGGTGGCGCGCAAGCCCATCGTGCAGTACGTGGCCGAGGAACTGGTGGCCAACGGGATCGAGCAGATCCTGTTCGTCACTGGCCGCGGCAAGACCTCGATCGAGAATCACTTCGATCACGACCCCGAACTGTCGCGGCTGTTGGCGGCAGCCAACAAGCAGGACCTGGTGGAAGAACTGAACGCCGTCGAGCTCAACGCCAAGTTTTTCTACACCCGCCAGCGGCTGCAAAGAGGGCTGGGCGACGCCGTGCTGTGCGGCGAAAACTTCGCCGGCGAAGAGCCCTTCGTGGTGGCGTTGGGGGACTCGATCATCGGGCTGAACGCAAGCTCCAAGGCGGTTTCCCGCATGGCCGAGCTCTTCCAGGCGCGCCGGGCAAGCTGCGTACTCGCGGTCGAGGAAGTGTCGCCGGAGGACACCGTGCACTACGGTATCATCGAGCCGGCCGAGGGCGATGGCGAAGAGTTCCGGGTGGCCAATCTGGTGGAAAAGCCGGCGCCGGGCCGCGCGCCCAGCAATCTGGCCATCGCCGGCCGCTACGTTTTCTCGCCACTGATCTTCGACATGATCCGCCGCGTGCAGCCGGATGCTCGCGGCGAAATCCAGCTCACCGACGCCATTCAACTGATGTGCGAGGAAGGCCGCCGCGTGCTCGCACTGAAGCTCCCGCCGGGCGAAAGGCGTTACGACATCGGCAACTTCGCCAGCTATTTCGCCACCTTCGTCGAGTTTGCCCTGGCCGATCCGGTCTACGGCCCGGGATTGAGGGCGATGCTGGAGCGTCTGCTGGCGGCCAGGCCGGCCATCTCATGATGAGGCGGCGCGGTGGGTGGCTGGCGCTAGGTTTCGCCCTACTCGCGACCCGGCTGTGCCACAGCGGCCTCCTCTGGCCGGAAGAAACACTGCCGCTGGCCGCCGCCGTGCAAATGCTCCAGGGACGCCAGCTCTACCGCGACGTGTGGTTCGACAAGCCGCCGCTGGCCCCCGCCTTCTGCCTGCTCTGGGGCGCGCAGACGGGCTGGCCGTTGCGCGTGGCGGGCGCCCTCTACGTGATTCTCGCGTGCGTGCTGGCGGGAAGGCTGGCGCGGGCGCTGTGGGGAGAGAAGGAACAAAAGCTGGCCGCCGCTCTGCTGGCCTTTTACCTCACGTTTTGGCTGCCGGCGGCCGTGATCCCGCTGGCCTCGGACCTGCTCATGCTCGCGCCCCATGCAGCGGCCCTCTGGCTGGCGCTTGAAGGTCGCGTCCTCGCTGCGGGAGTTGCGGCTGGTCTGGCCTTCCAATCCAATCCGAAGGGCATCTTCGTCCTCGCAGCCTGCTTGATCTTCCGTCCCCGTGACGCAGCCCCGATGCTGGCCGGGTTCGCGCTACCCTCCGCGACAATCGCAGCGTGGCTGGCGGCCACTGGCGCCTTGGACGATTATGTCCGCGAAGTCTGGAGGCTGGGCGCCACCTACGCTCGTGACACCTTCGTGGCGGCGCCGATTGCCGAGGGAATGGCGCGCACGGCCGGCTGGGCCGGTTTTCACGCTGCCTTGTTCATGGGCGCAGTTGCGTTCTGGCGCCGGGAGCGGGGCGCGCTGGCCTGGCGCATGGCTTTGTGGAGCGCGCTCGCGCTGGCCGGAGTCTGCCCGGGCTTGCGCTTCTTCCCGCGCTATTACTTCTTGCCCCTGCTGCCGGTGACGGTCGCGGCGGCGCGCGGCCTTGCTCGCAGCGGCAAGGCTGTCGTCGCGCTGGCGGCCGCTGCCCTGCTGATCCCGGTGGCCCGCTTCGGTCCCCGCTACGCGTTGCTGGCCTCGGATCTGATCGCCGGGCGCGAACATGGCTGGCGCGACCTGGCGCTCGACGCCGACAGCCGCCAGGCAGCCGCCTGGTTACGCGCGAGGGCCCGCGCGGGCGACACGCTCTTCGTCTGGGGATACCGGCCGGAACTCTACGTGTACACGCGATTGCCCGCCGCCAGCCGCTTTCTGGAATCGCAGCCGCTGACCGGGGTGTTCGCCGACAGGCACCTGTTCGATACCCGCGCCTCCGACCCGCAACTGGCTGCGCAAAGCCGCCGCGAGCTGGTGCGGGCGCGCCCGCGGTGGATCGTGGACGGGCTCAGCCCCATCAACCCAGCGCTGGCGATGGAAAACTGGCCCGAGCTGCGCGAGTGGCTGAAGGATTACCGGCTGGAAGGCTCGACTCGGCTGAGCCGCATCTACCGGCGCCTGGAGTGAGCGCGGCCCATCTTCACGCCGCGCGCTCGGCGGCGATGGAATCGGTTCCGGCGTTCACAAACCGTGCTTCCTGCGCCTCTCCCGTACGCGTACGCACTCGCAGGCGCACCACCCCGTTCAGGCGCCCCTGGCTGCGCAGGCCTGCGTTCAGGCCGCGGGTGGCCTCCAGCAGAATCAGGGAAGCGAACGCGCCGAAGTCCTGGCCCCCGTACAGGCGGCGGAGGCGTCGCTGGAAGCCCTTGACCAGGTCCTCGCCGCATTTCACCAGATCACGCATGGCCCGCTGCGGTTGGTGGTCCAGAGCGCGGCGCAGCGCGCCGGCCCTGACGCCGAAATGGATCAGCGAATCCACGAAGAATGCGTCGCCGACCAGCAGCCCATGGAACAGCCGTGGTGCTCTTTCCACGCCCGCCAGGATGACCTCCCGCCGGCAAGGCCGGTACAGCCGCGCCGTTTCCGGCTTGCCCGAGGCCAGCAACAACTGCTCGATGCGGGCCAGCTCGGCGGCCAGCGCCATCCCCGTCGAGCGGCGCGCCACGGCCACGCTCTCGGCGCTCATGATGTCGTAGGCGAACTCGCTCTTTGCCTTGCTGCGGAAAGGCAGCGTGCAGCGGTAAACGATCAGGGGCAGCGCCACCGCGGGCGAGTCGTAGCGCGACAGATCGGCGAAGTACGCAAGCGGGAGCCAGACGCGCAAGGCCTGCTGCACCGCCACCGACATCTCAGCGTAGACCTCCTTGTAGTTGGAGCTGCGCTCGATGGGCGCGTCCAGCCAGGCGGCGGCCGCCGGCCCGGGTGCTGAGAGCGACATTTCTACGCCGATTTGTTCCGCCCTGGGAAGCACCTGATCGAGCCAGCCCAGAGCCTGTTCGAAGCGGTAGGTCGCCAGCAGCGGGGCCAGGTCCAGGCGCGCCTGCGCCGCCGTGAAGCTCGCTTGCCAGCTCCAGGAAAGATCGAAGCGCGCATCGCGCTGGGACGGACGCCAGGCCAGCGCGGCCGTGAGGTTCATCGCGTTGCGCGCCACGTCCTCTGCCCCGCGTTCCCGGGATGTCGCCGCGCGCACGACCAGCCGCCCGTCCAGCGTGACCTCCGCCGTGGCGCCAGCCAGCGCTTCCAGGCGTGCGGTCCATCGCATGCGCTCTGCGAAAGGCATGTTGACCTCCAGCAAAGCCTGCCTGCGAAAGCCGTGCGTGAGTACGGCTACGTGCTGCCGCACGTGCGGTGCGCGCGCTGTCGCCGGCGCGAGAAACTGCCCGCCCAAGACGCGCGCAAAAGCCTCCAGGCCTTCGGGCGAAGAGTCAAAGGACACATCCAGCTAGGCGAGTTGCTGCGAGGCGCTCGCCGCTCGCCATTCCAGATCCACCGCCAGCCGGTTCGCCAGGGCGCGCGGGGCGTTGGCGTGCAACAACGCCGCCAGCTCGCTGGCCAGGCGAACCCGAGGCGTGCATGGGAGCACGGCTTCCTGCCCGGCCGCACCCACGAGCTCTTCGAGCAATGCGACCATTCCCGGCTCCCCGAGCAAACGACCCGTCGCCTTGGCCGTTTGTCGAAGCCGGTCGAATTTCTCGGGTTCCAGCGCGGCGTCCAGCAGCGTTCCCACGATCGCCTCTGTCCAGGCTTCCACGGCAGAGCCCGCCGCGGGACAGGCCCAGGCCAGATCCTCGGCGAACTCCTGTGGCGTTCCCACTTCCGCGATGCGCGAAAACCATTCCTCGAGATCGGCGAGCTCTTCACGATCCGCGATGGCGCGCCACAGGGCAGCCGCGGCCAGGTGGTCGAGTTCGGAGCAGAACTCGAGCAGGCGGGTAACGAGGTCGCCCACACGGCCTCGAGCGCCTTTGGCCAGCGCGCATTCGAAGCCTGCCAGAGGAGAGTCGTCGAGCAAGGCTGCCAGCAGCGGGTCGCATGCCGGCACGTGCTCGGCAAGCAGCTCCACTCGCACCTCGCGAAGCTCGATCGTCCTGCCCGCCGCGGCAGCGACCACCCTCAGCCGCACACGGTCGTCCTCTTCCCGCCACAGCAAAGCTTCGAGCTGTCCTGCCAGCGTCAGGCGCACCCGCGCCGCCCACGCGGCCGGGAGCGCAAGACCTACGCGGCCCTCCAGCTTGCCGGCGCTGGGTTGCGTCACCCAGTTCAGCCTGAAGCCGTAGCGCAGGGGCAACTCCGCCTGCAACGGATCGGAGAAACGGAACGCCAGCAGGCGGCCTGGCTTAACGTCCTGAAAGTTCAGCAGGGCTGGCGAAACGCTTTCCCGCAGCGCTGCGCAAGTGCCCGCAGCGGCCTCCACCGAGATCAAGGTTCCCGCCGGCTGGTGGGCAAGCTCGGCGCGGGCGGTTGCCGCCAAGGACGGAAAGGCTCTCACCAAGGTTTCGCTCATCGAGAGTCGCTCCCCAGGAGGAATTCGGCGGCCGCCGGGCCGCCGAGCGGGATGCCGTTTGATTATACTGGCAGGTTCAGCGAAGCTGGTCCGCGGAATCCAGCCGCGCGCGGTGACGATGCACGCCAACGGCTTGATCCAAGGGCAGTTGGCGCACCAGAGCTTTTTCGGCTACGTTTGTGAACGGGTCTCGTGGCGCGCTGCTGAGGTGATGAACATGATCACGCGGAGGTGTGCAATGGCGCTGACAGCCGGGCTGCCCTCGCTCGCTCAACCGGCAGCTCGCAAAGGCAAGCTCAGGCAGGCGGTGGCCCGCTGGTGCTTCCGTCAGTGGAGCGTCGAGGAGTTGGCGCGGAATGCTGCTGCTTTGGGGATCGAAGGCATTGATTTGATCGGCCCGGAGGACTGGCCGGCGGTGAAAAAATACCGGCTTGTCCCCTCGCTAGCGCCAGGAGGCGGCACGATCACCGACGGCCTGAATCGCAAGGAGAATCACGACAGGATCGAACGCGAGCTGCGCGAGAACATCGAGCGCGCCGCGGCAGCCGGCGTCCCCAACGTCATCACCTTCTCCGGCAACCGTCGCGGCCTTTCGGACGAAGAAGGCCTGGAGAACTGCGTCGCGGGCCTGAACCGCATCAAGGCCTTCGCCGAAGACAAGGGAGTGACGGTTTGCCTCGAACTGCTCAACAGCAAGGTGGACCACAAGGACTACCAGGCTGACCACACGGGCTGGGGAGTCGAGGTCGTACGGCGCGTCAATTCCCCGCGGGTCAAGCTGGTCTACGACATCTACCACATGCAGATCATGGAGGGCGACATCATCCGCACCCTCCGCGCCAACATCCAGTGGATCGCCCACATCCACACAGCAGGCAACCCGGGCCGCAACGAGATTGACGAGACCCAGGAACTGAACTACCGGGCGATCGCCCGCGCCATCGCCGACCTGGGATTCCAGGGCTTCGTGGCCCACG
>JBMFPL010000178.1:0-7300 GCA_049969115.1 Bryobacteraceae bacterium
CGCTGCGGCCTCGGGCTGCGCGGGCTGGGCGGCGCGGGCCGCGCCAGTCTCCTCGATGCGCGCGACCACGGTGTTGATGGGTACGGTCTGGCCCTCCTGAACCAGGATCTCGGCCAGCGTGCCCGCCGCCGGCGAGGGAACCTCGGTGTCCACTTTGTCAGTGGAAATCTCGAAGAGCGGCTCGTCCCGCTCCACGCGATCCCCCGGCTTCTTGAGCCATTTGGTCAGGGTGCCTTCCACGATGCTTTCGCCCATCTGGGGCATCACTACGTCAATCATGTTGCCTGCTCCACCGGGATTACCGGACCTATCATCTCGCATTCGAACACACTGGCGAAAGCGCTCACCAGCGCAGCGTGCACCTCGGTCAGATCCGCCTTAACACCCAGCTCCGCCATCGAGGTGACCGGCGCCGTCAGCCCGCAGGGCACGATGTAGCGGAAGTAACTGAGGTCGGTGGAAACGTTGAAGGCGAAACCGTGGGAGGTGACCCAGCGACTGACGTGGACCCCAATGGCCGCGATCTTGCGACCCTGGATCCATACGCCGGTGCGGCCTGACTCACGCTCGCCGCGCAGGCCGAAGCTGGCCAGCGTCTCGATGATCACCTGTTCGAGGCCGCGGACGTATGCCACCACGTCCTTGCGCCAATCGCGCAGATCCATGATGGGGTAGCCCACTACCTGCCCGGGGCCATGGTAAGTGATGTCGCCGCCGCGGTCGGTGTGGAAGAATTCGATGCCGGCCCGCGCCAGCACCTCGGGCGAGGCCAGCAGGTGCTCAGGCCGCCCGTTGCGCCCCAGCGTGATGACGTGAGGATGCTCGAGCAGCAGGAACTGATCGAAGATCAGCCCTTGCTTGCGTCTCTCCACCAGCTCGCGTTGCAACTGGAGCGCCTCGGCGTAGCGGATGCGTCCCAGGTTACGCCACTGGCAGATGCGCATGGCCCGCTCAGGCGTTGATCGCCAGCCCGTAGACCGCGTTGAAGGCCTCGCCCAGGGTCTCGTACAGCGTGGGATGGGCGTGAATCGTGCTCATCATCGTCTCCACCGTGGCCTCGGCGGCCATGGCCGCCACGGCTTCGCCGATCAGCTCGTAGGCCTTGGGCCCGATGATGTGCACGCCCAGGATCTCGCCGTATCGTTCCTCGCTCACCACTTTAACGAAACCGTCGTGGCGACGCATGATGGTGGCCATGCTGTTGGGCCGGAAGCCGAACTTGCCCACCCTCACCTGGTAGCCTTGCGCCCGCGCCTGCTCTTCGGTCAGCCCCACGCTGGCCACGCCTGGCTCGGTGTACACGCAACTGGGAATCTGCCGGGGATTGACCGGCTGAGCGGGTTTCCCCGCGATATCGGCCACCGCCACCAGTCCCTGGCGCGCCGCCACATGGGCAAGCTGCGGTGTGCCCGCCACGATGTCGCCGATCGCGTAGACGCCGGGCTCGGCGGTGCGCTGGCGCTCATCCACGGGGATGAGGCCGCGCTCCAACGTGATGCGCGTGTTTTCCAGACCGATGCCTTCGCTGTTGGGTCGCCGACCCACGCCGATGAGAACCTTTTCGGCCTCGAAGGTTTCCAGTTGCCCGCCGGCCAGCAGAGCGCGCACCCGCACCCCGGCGTCGGTCTTTTCTACTTGCTCCACCCGCGCGCCCGTCTCCACGCGGATCCCGGCCTTGCGGAAGACGCGTTCCAGCTCGCGCGAGAGCTCGGCGTCCTCGAGCGGGATGATACGCGGCAGCATCTCCAGCAGCGTGACTTGCGTGCCGAAGCGGTGGAACATGGAGGCGAACTCAACGCCCACCGCGCCCGCCCCCACGATGACCAGCGAGCGGGGGATGCTCTTGAGTTCCAGGATCTCGATATTGGTGAGAATGCGCTCCGGGTCCGGGGAGAGCCCGGGCAGCATGCGCGCTTCCGAGCCAGTGGCCAGGATGATGGCCCGGGTCTCGAGCATGCGGGCGCCCTCGGGGCCGCGCACTTCCACGCGCCCGTTTCCTTTCAATACGCCCTCGCCACGGATCACCTCCACCTTGTTTTTCTTCATCAGGAATTCGATGCCGCGGGAGTGCTGGTTAACGATTTCGTTCTTGCGCTCGATCAAGCGCGGAAAATCGAGGCGGAAATTGTCGGCCAGGATGCCGTCGGCGGCCGCCTCGCGCAGGGAATGCCAGAGCTCGGCGGCATGCAGCAGGGCCTTGGTGGGCACGCAACCCACCAGCAGGCAGGTTCCTCCCAGTCGCGGCTGGCGTTCCACCAGAGCCGTTCGCAGGCCGTACTGACCGGCGCGCACCGCGGCCGTGTAACCGCCCGGCCCGCTTCCCAGAATGACCACGTCGTAACTCATGTGCCCCCTGTTCAGAACCGCTGCGGGTTCATTTCCATTCGGCGACAAAGATATTGAATTCCCGCCGGTTCTTCGCGCCGTAATCCGATGCGAAGACCAGATACTTGCCGTCGGGCGAAAACTCGGGGAAAGAAACGAAGCCGCCCAGATTCGTCAGGCGTTCCAGCCCGCTGCCATCCAGGTTGATCATATAGAGTTCAAAATTCCGGGTGTCGCAGGCGTGAAAATTGGAGGCGAAGACGATCTTCTTGCCGTCGGGCGTAAACGTAGGAGCGAAGCTTGCGCAACCGAGGTTGGTAAGCTGGCGCGGGTTGCGCCCGTCCCCGTCGGCGAGGAAGATTTCCATCCGCGAGGGCGCCACCAGGTGGCGGGACAGCAGTTGTTTGTATTCGCTGACGGCCGCGCGTTCCTGGGGGTAGTGGGCGCGCCACACAAGCTTGCTTCCATCACGCGAGAACACGCCGCCGCCATCGTAGCCCAGGCGGTTGGTGATCCGCCTTTTGCCTGTCCCGTCGCTGTTCATCACCCAGAGGTCGAGGTCGCCGGAAGCCAGGGAGGTGTAAACGATCTTTCCGGTCTTCCAGCACACGGTGGCTTCGGCATCGTAGCCAGGCGTATGGGTGAGCTTCTTGACGATGCGGCCCTGATCGGTAGCCAGGTAAATGTCATAGGAGGGATAAACTGCCCAGACGTAGACTTTGCTCTGGCTGCGGTCCGGCGGGGGAGGGCATTCGGCCGCGGCTTCGTGGGTGGACGAGTAAAGGATGTGCTTGCCGTCGGCCAGAAAGTAGCCGCAGGTGGTGCGGCCCTTGCCGGTGGAGACCAGGCGCACGTCGGTGCCGTCGGCGTTCATGATGAAAATCTGGTCGCAGCCGTAGGGCTCGCGCGTGGACTGGAAGATCAGGCGGCGCCCGTCGGGCGACCAATAGGCCTCGGCGTTCTGGCCGCCGAAGGTGAGCTGGCGGAGATTGCCCAGGTGCGGAGAGTTCTGGGCTACCGCGAGCGAGACCAGCAACAGCGGCCCGGCTGCCTGGAGCATTTGGTGTCGCATAAACGACCATTGTATATTGGCCTTCGGTGGCGGCATCGTGACGATGCTGGCGGCGTGCGTGGCGGTGTGCGCTGCCCTGGCGGAGGCGGCGGCTGCTGGCGTGCGCCTCAACGGGCGCGTGGTGGACGAGAACAACGTCGCGGTGCCCGGCGCCCGAGTCTACTTGCGCGCGGGTCCCGTTTCGCCCACCCCGGTGCGGCAGGCGGTGACGGACGCGCGCGGCGCCTTCACAGTGTCGCTGGAGCAGCCCGGCGAATACTGGATCAGCGCCGAGTGCGAGGGCTTCTTCCGGCTGGCCCCGCGCCCGATCCGCCTGGAACAAGCCGAGGAGGAAGTCACGCTGGTGCTCAATCACCAGCAGGAACTTTTCGAGCGCGTGACGGTTTCCTACTCGCCGCCTGCGGTGGATCCGGATCGCAGCGCTCCCCAGCAACGCATCACCGGCACCGAAATCCAGTCGATTCCTTATCCCTCCACTAACAACCTGCGCAACGTCATGCGGGCCCTGCCCGGCGTCGTGCAGGACAATCGTGGCGGCTTACACCTGAGCGGCGCCCCCGAGGAACAGACTTACTACACGCTGGACGGCTTCCAGCTCAACGATCCCCTTTCAGGCCGCTTGGAGGCCCGTCTCAGCGTGGACAGCGTGCGCGCCCTGGAGGTTTCCACCGGCGCGCTCACCGCCGAGTACGGCAAAGGCGCCGCCGGCGCCCTGGCGATCAAGACCAGCTCGGGGGATGACCACGTGCGCTATTCCGCCACCAACTTCATCCCCAGCGTCGAGAATCACAAGGGCATGGTCGTCGGGGGATGGACGCCGCGCCTGGGCGTCTCCGGGCCCATGCGGAAAGGACGCGCGTGGTTTTCCGAGAGCATGGACCTGCAATACATCAAGCACGTGGTCGAAGACCTGCCCAAAGGCGAGGATCGCACAGCGGAGTGGCGCGCCAGCAACCTGTTGCGCAACCAGTTCAACCTGATGCCTTCCAACATCCTTTACACCGGCGTGCTCGTCAACGCGTGGACCGCGCCCCGCACCGGTCTGACGGCGCTTGACCCCTGGGAGACCACCGTCGATCGCCGCTCGCGGCAGTGGTTTTTCCATGTCAAGGATCAGGCGTACCTGGGCCGCGGGTTGCTGCTGGAGACGGGGTTTGCTTTCCTGCGCACTTTCGGCCGTGAAATCCCGCAGGGCCACCAGCCTCTTCATATCCTGCCCGAAGGGCGACGCGGCAATTACTTCGCCGACGCTGTGTGCAGGGCCGGCCGCCAGCAGTATCTGGTGAACCTTTTTCTGCCCCCATTTTCGCTCGCCGGCAGCCACCAACTGAAGCTCGGCGCGGACCTGGACCGGGTTTATTACTGGCAAGACGTGCGGCGTACAGCCTACTATCACTACCGTCCCAATTACACGGTTTTGCGCGCGGTGCATTTTGGGGGCAGCGGCCGCCTCGCGCGCACCAACTTCGAGGCCGCTTCTTACTTGCAGGACTCCTGGCGGCTGCGGCCGGGGCTGCTGGTAGAGGCCGGCGTTCGCCATGACTGGGACCGGCTGCTTGGCTCGCACAACGTGGCGCCGCGGTTGGGTCTGGCATGGACTCCGCCCGGGCTGGAATCAGGCAAAATCGCCGCCGGGTTCGGCGTTGTGTACGAGACGGCGAACCTACGCGTGTTCAGCCGGCCGCTGGACCAGTACTCCCTCACCACTTACTATGCCCCCGACGGAACCATCACCCGGGGGCCGGCACTTTCCCTTTTCAGCATAGAAAATCGCTCCCTCAAGCGTCCTTCTTACCGGAACTGGAATCTTAGTTGGGAGCAGCGCGCCGGCGCCGGTTTTTACTTCCGCGTAGGGTGGATCTCGCGGCGCGGCCGCAACGGTCTGAGTTACGAAAACATGCTAACGCCGGCAGACCCGGCGCCCGTTTCCTTGCGAGAATTGTACGGGAATCTGCCTTTCGATGCCGTCTACGTGCTGCGCAATCTGCGGCGCGACGTCTGCGACGCCTTCGAGTTTGCCGTCCGGCACAGCTTTGGCCAGCAGTACGAATGGGTAGCTTCCTATATGCGTTCGCGAGCCTTTTCCAACGCCGTGGTGGACCTCAGCATTGACGATCCCATCATCCTTTCGCGCAACGTCGGGCGAATGCCCTGGGATGCGCCCAACCGCTGGATCAGTTGGGGATACTTGCCGCTGTTCCGCCGCAACTGGGCGTTGGCCTATTTGCTGGAGGCCCGCAACGGGTATCCTTTCTCTGTCCAGGACGGGGAGGGCAGGCTCCTGGGCAATATCAACGAATGGCGCTTTCCATTCTTCTTTGAACTGAACCTGCATGTGGAACGGCGGTTCTTTTTCAAGGGGCATCGCTGGGCCTTGCGCGCGGGATTCAATAACATTACCAATCACCGCAATTACGACACGGTGAACAACAACGCCGATTCGCCCAATTTCCTGCGCTTTTACGGCGGGCAGAGCAGGTCGCTGAATTTCCGCCTGCGATGGTTGGGGAGGAGCTGAAGTGAGCGTTCCTGTCTTCCTGCTCATGTTGGCGCTTGCCTGCGCTGGCGTGGCGGCTCCGCCGCCCCTGGCGCTCCGCGCCCACCTGATTCGCGACGATCTCAAAGCCGGCTACCAGGTGGCCGTGGCCGATCTGAACCGGGACCGGCGGCCCGATCTGGTTGCGCTGGCCAGCGGCGCTCGCGAGCTGGCATGGTTCGAAAACCCCGGCTGGCAACGCTACATTATTGTGGAAGGCTTGCAGGGCATGATCAATGCGGCGGCAGCGGACACCGACGGCGATGGCATGCCCGAGATCGTGCTTGCCTGGGAGTTTTCCATGCGGCCCCGCGAGAGCGCGGGCGTGATCGGGCTGCTGCGTGCTTCGGAAGATCCCCGGCGCCCGTGGTCGCTCCGGGAAATCGACCGCCTGCCAACGTCCCACCGCCTGGCGTGGACGGACATCGAAGGCAAGCGGCCAGGTGTGCTGGTGAACGCGCCGCTGGCTGGCGCGGCGGCCGAGCCCCCCGAGTACCTGGCGCCTGTGCCGTTGGTGATGTACCGCCCGGGCGAGTGGAAACGCGAAACCATCAGCGACCAGTTGCAAGGCGTCCTGCACGGCATCGCGGTAACGGATTTCGACGGGGACGGTCGCGAGGATATCCTTACCGCCAGCTTCCGGGGCCTGGACCTCTTCACCCTCACGCCGCAAGGCTGGCGCCGCATGCACCTGGCCGATGGCAACCCGGCCCCGTGGCCGCGCAGCGGGGCCAGCGAAGTTGCCGTCGGGCGATTGCGGCAGGGGCGGTTCCTGGCTGCCGTCGAACCCTGGCATGGCAACATGGTGACCGTGTACCTGCCTGCCGGCAGTGGCTGGCGCCGCGTAGTAATTGACGACTCGCTGGCCGAAGGACACGCCCTGGCCACAGCGGACTTCGATGGCGACGGGCGGGACGAGATCGTGGCCGGCTTCCGGGCGCAGGGCGGTGGCCTTTACGTTTATCGCGCGACCGATGCGCGCGGGGAAAACTGGCTCCGCCAGCCGCTGGATTCCGGCAAGATGGCCACTTCGAGTTGTGTCGTTGCCGACTTGAACTTGGACCGCAGGCCCGATCTCGCTTGCATCGGGGGTTCCCACCTGATGTGGTTCGAAAACCTGGCCGGAAGGCGCAGCTCCACCGCGCGCCCCGGGCTGGCGGAAAAGTAACGTCGCCCGGGACGGGCACGGGCACGCGCCAACCTCAAGCGGCTTCTTCCACCAGGCAGGCGACCAGCCAGTGCTCGGGCTCGGCTCCTGGTTTGAGCGTATCGCCCGTCACGCCGAGCTGTTTCAGCGCGCGCTGGAGCCGCCGCGGGGCAGGCAGGTCTTCGTCGGCGGTGGCCTCGCTCCAGCACTCGGCCGCGTG
>JBMFPL010000179.1:0-7282 GCA_049969115.1 Bryobacteraceae bacterium
CGCGAGTTTCCTATAATATTTTCTGAAAGGAGAGTGAGGGACATGGCGGAGGAGGGATTGTAGCACGAAGAGTGGGGCTCCAGGGGCAGATCGGGCCTTGACAGGCCGCGCTGATAATGTTACACTCAGATTCGGTAACACATGTCTACTAAAGTCTGAGGGGCGATCATGGACATCAACCGGTTCACCGAAAAAGCTCAAGAGGCCATTCGCGCCGCCCATTCGAAAGCTATCCGATTGAGCCATCAACAGATAGACGTCGAGCACCTGCTCGCTGCGCTCCTCGAGCAGGAAGGCGGCCTCGCCCCAGCTATCCTTGCCAAAGCCGAAATCAACGTCCCCGCGCTCCAACGCCGCCTCGAGCAGGAGCTCAACCGCTTCCCGAAAGTTTCGGGCCCAGCTGGCGCGCCGCCGGACCAGTTCTACATCACGGGCCGGCTCAGTCGCCTGCTCGCCCAAGCCGAGGACGAGGCTCGGCGGATGAAGGACGAATACGTTTCCATCGAGCACCTGCTGCTGGCCATGACCGATGATGGCGGCGCTACCGGCCGCCTCTTCAAGGAACTCGGCCTTACCCGCGAACGGCTGATGCGGGCCTTGCAGGAGGTGCGCGGCGCACAGCGCGTGACCTCGCCCAATCCCGAGGCCACCTACCAGGCTTTGGAGCGTTATGGCCGCGATCTCACCCGGCTCGCAGCCCAGGGCAAGCTCGACCCTGTCATTGGGCGCGATGAGGAGATCCGCCGCGTCATCCAAGTGCTGTCCCGCCGCACCAAGAACAATCCCGTGCTCATCGGTGAGCCCGGCGTGGGCAAGACCGCCATTGTCGAGGGACTGGCCCAGCGCATCGTCCGTGGTGACGTACCCGAAGGGCTCAAAAACAAGCGGGTGGTCGCCCTCGACATGGGGGCCCTGATCGCCGGCGCCAAGTACCGCGGCGAATTCGAGGAACGGCTCAAAGCCGTGCTCAAGGAAGTCGAGGCCTCCCAGGGCGACATCATCCTCTTCATTGACGAGCTGCATACGGTGGTGGGCGCAGGCGCGGCCGAGGGCGCCGTGGACGCCAGCAACCTGCTCAAACCCATGCTCGCCCGCGGCGAACTGCACTGCATCGGTGCCACCACGCTGGACGAATACCGCAAGCACGTGGAAAAGGACGCTGCGCTCGAGCGTCGCTTCCAGCCGGTCTTCGTGGACCAGCCCTCGGTCGAGGACACCATCTCCATCCTGCGCGGCCTGCGCGAGCGCTACGAAGTCCATCACGGCGTGCGCATCAAGGACTCGGCTTTGGTGGCCGCGGCTGTGCTCTCCAATCGCTACATCTCGGACCGCTTCCTACCCGACAAGGCGATTGACCTGGTGGACGAGGCCGCAGCCAAGCTGCGCACCGAGATGGACTCCATGCCCGCCGAGCTGGACGAACGCATGCGGCGGATCATGCAACTGGAGATCGAGCGCGAGGCTTTGAAGAAGGAAACCGATCCCGCCTCGCGCGAGCGGCTGGCCAAACTGGAGAAGGAGCTGGCCAATCTGAAAGCCGAGGCCGACGCCTTGCAGGCGCAGTGGCAGATGGAAAAGCAGGCCATCGAGCGCCTGCGCTCGCTGCGCGAGCAGATCGAGCAGACCCGCTACCTCATCGAGCAGGCCGAGCGCCAGTACGATCTGAACCGCGCCGCCGAGCTCAAGTACGGCCGCCTTGTCGAGCTGGAGCGGCAGCTCAAGCAGGAGGAGGAGAACCTGGCGCGCCAGCAGGGCCAGCGCCGGCTGATCAAGGAGGAGGTGAGCGAGGAGGACATTGCCGAGGTGGTCAGCCGCTGGACAGGCATCCCGGTCTCGCGCCTGCTTGAGGGCGAGATGAAGAAGCTGCTGCACCTCTCCGACGAGCTGCACAAGCGTGTGGTGGGCCAGGACGAGGCCGTCACCGCGGTGGCCGAAGCGGTCATGCGCGCCCGTTCCGGGCTCAAGGACCCCAACCGTCCCATCGGCAGCTTCATCTTCCTCGGTCCCACCGGCGTGGGCAAGACCGAGCTGGCCCGGGCCTTGGCCGAAGCGCTCTTCGACGACGAGCGCGCCATGATCCGTATTGACATGTCCGAGTACCAGGAGAAGCACACGGTGGCGAGGCTCATCGGCGCGCCCCCGGGATATGTCGGCTATGAGGAGGGCGGCCAGTTGACGGAAGCGGTGCGTCGCCGGCCTTATTCGGTGATCCTTTTCGACGAGATCGAAAAGGCGCACCATGACGTTTTCAACCTGATGTTGCAGATCCTCGACGACGGCCGGCTCACCGACGGTCACGGGCGCACGGTGGACTTTCGCAACACGATCATCATCATGACCTCCAACATCGGCAGCCATCGCATCCTCGAGTACCGCGGCGCCTTCGAAGGCTGGGAGTACGAGCGCATGAAGGAGGCGGTGCTGGAAGAGCTGCGGCGTTCGTTCCGGCCCGAGTTTCTCAACCGCGTGGATGAGATCATCGTCTTCCACGCGCTCTCGGAAGAGCACCTGAGGAAGATCGTGGAGATCCAGCTCGACCGGCTGCGCGCGCGGCTGGCCGACCGTCACATCAAGCTGGAGCTGACGCCCGAGGCGCGCGATTACTTGGTGCGGGTGGGTTACGACCCGCACTACGGCGCCCGGCCGCTCAAGCGCGCCATCCAGAAAGAGGTCGAAACGCCGCTGGCGCGGCTCATCCTGGAAGGCCGCGTGCGCGACGGCCAGACCGTGGTGGTAGGCGTGGACCAGGAGCGTCACCGCCTCTCGTTCACGCCCGTGGAATCGGTGACCGAGCCGGTCCCGGCGCGATGAGCGCCCGCCGGCGAGAGACAATAGGGACGTGCAGGAGAAGCCCAGACAACTGTTCGCGGTGTTCATGGCGGCCCCCCCGCCGCGCGAGGAGGTTCACTGGCGCCCGCCGGTGGATGTCTATCGCACCCCCTACGGCTGGCTGCTCAAGTTCGAGCTGGCCGGTGTGCGCCTGGAAGACATCAGCATCCACCGCCAGGGCAGGCGCATCACGGTGAGCGGCGTCCGGCGCGACTGGGCGCTGGAGGAAGGCTACCACCAGCACATGATGGAGATCGCCTACAGTCGCTTTGAGCGCACCGTCGAACTGCCCTGGGATCCCGGAGACGTGCGCATCCGGGTGGAATACCGGGACGGGCTGCTGCTCGTCCGCATGATCAGTTGAGGGAAACGCGATGAGCGAAGTGGAAAACGTCGAGATCCTGCCGGTGCTGCCGCTCAAAAACAGCGTGCTGTTCCCGCACCTGTTGATGCCCCTTTCCGTCGGCCGCCCGGCCTCGCTGGCCGCGGCCGAGGCAGCCCTGGCCACCGAGGAAAAGGAAATCGTCATCGTCGCCCAGCGCGATCCTAACGTGGAGAAGCCGGGCCAGGACGATCTGTACACGGTGGGCACCAAGGCCGTCATCAAGCGCATGTCGCGACCCACCGAGTCCCACATGGAGCTGATCGTGCTGGGCGTCGAGCGCATGGTGCTGCTCAAGCTCGAGCAGACCGAGCCCTATCTGAAAGGCCGGTTCCGGCCTTACCCTCTGCCCAGCGAGCGCACCACAGAAGTCGAGGCGTTGCACCGTGCGGTGATGGAGCTGGCGGCCAAAGCCCTCTCGCTGGCCCAGCCGCAAGCCCCGCCCGAGCTCAACCAGTTGCTCATTTCCACCGACGATCCGCTGCGGCTGGTCTTCCTGTTGGCCTCCATGCTCAGCCTCGAGCTGTCCAAGGAACAGGCGCTGCTGGAGGCCCAGACCTGCGCCGAGGCCTTGCGTCTGATGCATTCTTACCTGGCCCACGAGGTGCAGGTGCTCGAGCTGCGCTCCAAGATCGCCAGTCAGACCCAGACTGAGCTCAGCAAGCAGCAGCGCGAGTACTTCCTGCGGCAGCAACTGCGCGCCATCCAGCAGGAGCTGGGCGAGAAGGATCCGCAACAGGCCGAAATCGAGATGTTGCGGGAGCGGCTGGCCAAGTTGGACCTGCCCGAGCTGGTGCGCAAGGAAGCCGAGCGCGAGCTTTCCCGGCTGGAGAAACTGCCGCCCGCCGCGCCTGACTACCAGGTGATTCGAACCTACCTAGAATTCATCGTCGAGCTGCCCTGGCGTGTCTCCACCGAGGACCAGCTCGACATCGCGCGCGCCCGCCAGATCCTGGACGAGGATCACTATGATCTCAAGGACGTCAAGGAACGCATCCTCGAGCATCTGGGCGTGCTCAAACTCAACCCCGAGGCCAAGGCGCCCATCCTGTGCTTCGTGGGGCCGCCCGGAGTGGGCAAGACCTCGCTCGGCCAGTCCATCGCCCGCGCCCTAGGCCGCAAGTTCGAGCGCATGAGCCTGGGCGGCTTGCATGACGAGGCCGAGCTGCGCGGTCACCGGCGCACCTACGTGGGCGCCATGCCCGGCCGCATCATCCAGGCCATTCGCCGCGCCGGCTCCAACAACCCGCTGCTCATGCTGGACGAGGTGGACAAGCTGGGGCGCGACTTCCGCGGCGATCCCGCGGCCGCGCTGCTGGAAATCCTCGATCCCGAGCAGAACAAGGAGTTCCGCGACAACTATCTGGATCTTCCCTTCGACCTCTCCAAGGTCTTCTTCATCACCACCGCCAACACGCTGGACACCATCCCGCAGCCGCTGCTGGACCGCATGGAGGTGCTGCGGTTGCCCGGCTACAGCGAGGAGGAGAAACTCGTCATCGCCGAGCGGTATCTCATCCCTCGCCAGCTCAAGCAAGCTGGGCTGACCCCCGAGCAGTGCACCTTCACGCGCGAGGCCGTGCAGCAGATCATCGCCCGCTACACGCGTGAGGCGGGCGTGCGGCGTTTGGAGCGGGCGCTGGGCCGCGTGGCGCGCAAGGTGGCCCTCAAGTTCGCCGAGGGCGACACCACCCCCGTCACCGTGCGGCCTGAGGATCTGGCCGACTACCTTGGCCCCGCGCCTTTCGTGCCCGAAGAACTGCGCAAGCAGTTGCCGCCCGGGGTGGCCACGGGGCTTGCCTGGACGGAGACCGGCGGCGAGGTGCTCTACGTGGAGGCCACGCTGCTGCCCGGCGGCCGCGGGCTGACCATCACGGGCCAGGTTGGCGAAGTGATGCAGGAGTCGGCCAAGGCCGCGCAGAGCTATCTGTGGTCGCACGCCGACGAGTTCGGCATCCCGCCCGACAAGTTCCGCAAGAACGGCCTCCACATCCACGTGCCCGCGGGCGCCATCCCCAAGGACGGGCCTTCGGCGGGCATCACGATGGCGGTAGCCATGGCTTCGCTCTACACCGGCATCCCCGCGCGCAGCGATACCGCCATGACCGGCGAGATCACGCTCACCGGCCTGGTGCTGCCCATCGGCGGCGTCAAGGAGAAAGTGCTGGCCGCGCGTCGCGCCGGCATCAAGCGCGTCATCCTGCCTAAGGCCAACGAAAAGGACCTGCGCGATCTGCCCGACGAAGTGCGCAAGGAGATCGAGTTCATCTTCGTCGAGCGGATCGAGGAGGTGCTGGCCGCGGCGGTTCCGGAGCTGCCAGTCAAACCCGAGCCCGTCAAGGCAGGCTGAGGCGCTGCCGGGCGCTGGCCCCGGCGACAGTGCGTGCACCGGGAGCTTGTGGGGCGGTGCCAGCGTGCCTCCCTAAGGCAGGCGGGCCTCCCCTCCGATTAGAGGAAGCGGGAGGTGTCGCTTGCGACTGCAGCTGTCACGAGCTTGCCTTGCGATCGCAGGCGGGCTGGCGGTCTTCGTGACGCGGGCCCTGGCCACGCCCCGCTTCGAAAAGAATCTGGGCCAGGGCGACCCCGGCGCCCGGTTCCTGGTGCGCGCCTCGACTTACACGATGCTGGTGCGCCGCGATGGCGGCATGACCTACTGGCTCGCGGCGCAGGATGGCGGCGGACCTGTGCGTGTCGAGGTGGCGCTGGCGGGCGCCAACCCGACCCCGGAAATTCGCGGCGAGGACCGCCTGGGTGGCCTGACGCATTACTACCTCGGGCCCGATCCCCGCGCCTGGATCCGCAACGTGCCCTCCTACGCGCGCGTTCGCTGCCGCGGCGTGTATCCGAGCGTTGACTTGGTCTACCGGGGCGACCAGCAAAATCTGGAGTTCGACTTCGTCGTGGCGCCGGGCGGCGATCCAGGGCGCATCCGGTTCGCTTTCGGCGGGGCCGGGCAGCCGCGCCTCGGCCACTCAGGCGAGTTGGTGCTGGAGGCGCGGGGCGCGCGGCTTTGCTGGAAGCGGCCTCGCGCCTGGCAGGTGATCGGCGGCAAGCGGCGAACGGTGGAGGCCGGCTATCGCGTCGAGGCGGGGGGCGCGGTGAAATTCGCCCTAGGTCCCTACGATCGCGCGCGCGAGCTGGTCATTGATCCCGTCATTGGTTACTCCACTTACCTGGGCGGCGGCCAGTTCGATGCGGCCTTCGCCGTGGCGGCCGACGCCACAGGTGCGGCTCTGGTTGCCGGAGAGACATTCTCGGCGCAGTTCCTCTCAGCGGGTTCCAGCACGACGGCTCGCTCGAGCAAGGATGCTTTCATCGCCAAACTCGATCCTTCGGGCACGAGCCTCCAGTACTTGGTTTTTCTGGGCGGCACGGGGAGCGATTCGGCCCGGGCGATCGCCGTGGACGCAGCGGGCAACGCCTACGTGGCGGGCGTGACGACCTCGGCCGATTTCCCGACCACGGCGGGCGCGTGGCGGCACGCGTACGGCGGTTTGGAGGACGGATTCACGCTGAAGCTGGGTCCGTCGGGCTCCCTGGTCTACTCCACTTTGATCGGTGCCGGGGGCAGCGATTTCGCCGTCGCGATTGCGGTGGATGCGGCCGGGAGCGCCCATGTCGCCGGCTACACTTCCTCAATTGCTTTTCCCGTGACTGCCGGCGCCATCCAGACCGCATACCGGGGCGGCTATTACGATGCCTTCGTCGTGAAGCTGGATGCGGCCGGCTCGAACGCGGTCTTCTCTACCCTGCTTGGCGGCTCGCGCAACGATATTGCGCTGGGCGTGGCGGTGGATGGCAGCGGCAACGTCTGGGTCGGCGGTCAGACTGACTCGATGGATTTCCCGCTGGCCAATCCGGCCCAAAGCCAGTTGGCAGGCTTCGGTGACGGTTTCGTGGCCAAACTGGCGACCAACGGGACGACGTTGTTGTACTCGACCTACCTCGGTGGCGCTGGCACGGACGGGATCGCAGCCGTCGCTGTGGATGCTGCCGGCGCCTGCTACGTCGCTGGCTACACGGCCTCGTCGAATTTCCCCGCGAGTTCCGCGGCATTCCAACGGGTGCTGG
>JBMFPL010000180.1:0-7270 GCA_049969115.1 Bryobacteraceae bacterium
CCTCGAGTGCCGCTTCCGCCGCTCCGATCGGCTGGCGATCCGCGTGGAAGGCCGCGACGCCGATCGGATTCCGCAAGGGCCCGAGAACCTCATCTGGCAGACCGCCGAAGCCGTAGCGCGCGACGTGCGCGAGACGATGCCACCCATTGAGCTGGAAATCCGCAACCACATTCCCGTCGGCAAAGGCCTCGGCTCGAGCGCAGCCGCCTTGACGGCGGGAGTGGTGATCGCAGACCAGGTGCTGGGGTTGGGATGGAAACCACCACGGATCCTGGATGAGGCGGCGCGCATTGAGGGACATCCGGATAACGTCGCCGCCTGCGTGCTCGGCTCCATCGTAGCCGCTGCCATTGACGAGGGGGGAACCACGCGGGCCGTCCGCCTGGCGCTGCCGGAACACTTCGCGGTGGCGGTGGTGGTTCCCGATTTCGACCTGCCCACCAGCAAAGCGCGCGCGGTTCTGCCCGAAGTGTACCCGCGTGCGGACGCGGTCTTCAACCTCCAGCGCGCGGCGCTGCTCATTGCGGCCCTCGCCACGGGCTCGGCCACGGCGTTTCCGGCCGCGCTCGAAGACCGGCTGCACCAGCCCTACCGGACGCCGCTCGTCCCGGGCCTCGAGGAGATCCTCCACTTGCGCGCGCCGGGACTTCTGGGATGCGCGCTCAGCGGCGCAGGCCCGTCTGTGCTGGTTTTCTACGAGCGTGGACGCAAGGCAGTCTGCGACCTGGTCCGGCAGATTTTCGCCCTGCACGGGCACCAGGCGGAGATCCTTCACACCGAAATCGCCGACCACGGTTACGAGCTCAGCGAGTAAGCGGCAGCACGCAAACCCGGGCGACGGGCTGCGCCCACGGTTCCACCCGGTATAATGACTGGTCGCTCGCCAGCGGCGAGCAAGGAGGACACCGGTGAGTCAACACCAGCCCTGGAAGACCGATCGCTGGTTCACCAGCCCCTGGAACTGGCTGCCCGAAGTGCGCTTGGGCATGAATTTTCCCGCGACGATCAAGATCCACGACGTGACGCTGCGCGATGGCGAGCAGCAGACCGGGGTGCTTTTCCGCCGTCACGAAAAGGTAGCTATCGCACGCAAGTTGGCTGAGGCGGGCGTGCACCGGATCGAAGCCGGCATGCCCGCGGTCTCGGCCGAAGATGAGGCCGCCATCAAAGAGATCGTCGCCCTCGACCTGCCCGCAGAAATTTTCTCCTTCGCCCGTTGCCTGCCGGCCGATGTCAAGATGGCCAAGGACTGCGGCGTCAAGGGCATCGTCACCGAGATTCCCTCGAGCGACCACATCATCCGCCACGCCTACGGCAAGACGCTGGAGTGGGCCATCGAGGCCTCGATCGAGACTACGCTGGCGGCCAAGGAAGCCGGCCTTTATACGGTCTTCTTTACCATAGACAGCACGCGGGCGGATGTGGAGCGTTACATGGATCTGGTGGAGCGCGTGGCCACGGAAGGCCACATGGACGCGCTGACCGTGGCCGATTCCTTCGGCGGCTGCACTCCGCAGGCCATTTACCACGTCATCGGACGGCTGAAGGAGCGTTTCCGCCAGCCGATCGAAATCCACTGCCACGAAGATTTCGGCCTCGGTGTAGCCAACACGATCGCCGCCCTCGCCGCCGGCGCCTCGGTGGCGCACGTCACCGTTTCCGCAATCGGCGAGCGCGCGGGCAACGTAGCGCTGGAGGATACCGTGATGGCGCTGCTGTGCCTGTATGGCGTGGACACGGGCGTGCGTACCGAAAAGCTTTACCAGCTTTCCAGGCTGGTGCAAGAGCTGGCGGGCATCGCCTTGCCGCCCAACCGCCCGATCGTGGGCGAGTGGCTCTACCGCATCGAATCCGGCATCGTCGCGATGTTCCACCGGCGTTCCCGCCAGATCGAGCCGCTGGAGTACATCCCGTTCCAGCCCGAGCTGGCGGGCCGACCGGGTGTCGAGATCGCCCTCGGCAAGGGCAGCGGCCTGGCCAACATCGACGAGCACCTGGAGCGCAGGGGCTTGAGTGCCACCCCGGAGCAGGCCGCCGAGCTGCTGGCCTTGGTGAAGCAGCGCGCGGTGGACAAGAAGGGATTGCTCAGCGACCAGGAATTCGATGAACTGGTTCGCCTGGTGCTGGCGGATGGGAGGAAAGCAAGCGATGTTCCGGCATCTGGATGAGCTGGTGACCGCGGCGCGGGCCCTGGGCCCGGTGCGTATCGCCATTGCCGCAGGCCACGACCCAGACGTCGTGGAGGCCATGCGCAAGGCGCGGGACATCGGGTTGGCCGAAGGCTACTACGTGGGCAACGCGCACAAGATCCTGGAGCTGGCCCGGGGCGTGGATCTGGAGATACCTACCTCGCGGCTGGTCCACGAGCCCGACGACGCCGCGGCCGCGCGCAAAGCCATCGCGCTGGTGCGGGATGGCACGGCCACCCTGCTCATGAAAGGCAAGATTTCTACGGCTACGCTGGCCCGCGCCGTTTTGGACCGCGAAACGGGACTGCGCACGGGCCGCCTGCTCAGCCAGGTCATCGTCTTCCAGGTTCCCGGTTGGGACCGGCTGATGCTGATGAGCGACGCGGCCATCAACATCGCCCCGACGCTGGAGCAGAAGGCCGAGATCTGCCGCAACGCCATCGAGGTGGCGCATGCCATCGGAATCCCACGTCCCAACGTGGCCCTGCTGTGCGCGCTCGAAATGGTCAATCCGGAAATGCCGGCCACCGTGGATGCGGCTGCGCTGGTGGCGATGAACCGGCGGGGGCAGATCAAAGGCGCTTACCTGGAAGGTCCTATCGCGCTGGACGCCCCGCTGAGCCGCTTCGCCGCGGAACGCAAGGGCATCGAGAGCCCGATCATCGAAAACACCGACATTTTCATAGCGCCTGACATCGAAGCCGCCAATATCCTGTACCGGGCGATCCTCTATTTCGCCCGCGGCGAATCGGGCGGTATCGTTTACGGCGCACGCGTTCCCCTGATCCTGCTGTCGCGGGCGGAAACGCCGGAAACCAAGATCCGTTCCATCGCCCTGGCGATGCTGGTGGATGCGCATGCGCGCCAGCAAGCTTGAACGGCTGCGCCAGTTCCTGCCCTTTTTCGCCGTGGGGCTGGCGGTGGTGTCGGTGCTGGTGGCCGCGATTTTCTGGGTCCAGCGAGGCGCGCACCTGCGGCTGGAGGGAACCATAGGGCGTGTGCGCACTCTCGGGTTGCCGGATGCGAGCACGGTCGTCGTGCTGGACTTCCGCGTCACCAACCTGGCCGACTACCCCTTCGTGGTGCGGCAGGTGCAGGTCTTTCTGGACACGCCGGAAGGCAAGACCTTGCAGGGCGCGATAGCCTCCGAGCTGGATGCCTCCCGTTTGTTCGAGTACTATCCCGTGCTAGGCCAGCGCTACAACCCTACATTGCTTACGCGCACCCGCATCGAGCCGCACCGTAGCCTGGACCGCATGCTGGCTGCGCGGTTCGAAGCGCCGGAAGAGGAAATTGAGCGGCGGCGGAGGTTGCGGATCCGAGTGGAAGAGGTGGACGGGGCGGTCTCGGAGATCGCAGAAGCCGTCCGCTAGTGAGGATTCCGCACGGCGGTGCTGCACACGGTCTCAGGGCTCTACGGTTCCCGGTAGCCCTGTGATCCAAAAAAGCGGAGGCTCGGCTCCCGGAAATCTTGTAACGGGCTGCAAAGATAGGCTACTCTGGGAGTACGAAGGCGCCAGCGGGGTTGGCAACAGGCTTGCACGCAAGGGCGGCGGGTTGGTGTGAATCCACCGGACCCGCGGCGGAGGCGGTCGGATGCGAGAACTCCGGAGCCAGTTGACTAGGGCGGTCATGGTCGTGCTGACCATGGCTGCCATTGTGGCCGCCTTCGTGAACTTCCAGCAGCAAGCCCGGTTCCGACTGCCCGAGGACGGCGCGGTGTGGACCGAGCGGCCCGGAGGGGTTCGCGCCCTGCATCTAAGCCCCGATGGCCCGGCGGAACGCGCCGGCCTGAAGCCCGGCGACGTCCTGCGGCGGATCAACGGCGCGCCGGTGGAGCGCGTGGAAGACGTAACGAGAATTCTGGTGGCGCTGGGTCCCTGGAGCCGCGCCAGCTACGCCGTCGAGCGGGAAGGTATTCCTTTCGAGGTCCAGCTCATCCTGCGCGAGTCGCGCCGCGACGCCGCCCTGTACCTGCAGTACGTGGTTGGCGCAGCATGGCTGGCCATCGGCTTGTTCGTGTTCTTCCGCCGTGCTCAGGCGCCCAAAGCCTTGCACTTTTACTGGCTCTGCCTGGCCACTTTCATCCTGCTCACCTTCCATTACACGGGCAAGCTGAACAATTTCGACAAGGCAATTTACTTGGGCAACGTGGCTGCGGGCTTGCTAGCCCCCGTGGCGTTCCTGCACTTTTGCCTCAGCTTCCCCGAGCCACGACGATTGTTGCGCGGCTGGCGCGCCGCAGGACTGTACGCGCCCGCCTTGCTGGTGCTGGCGGCCTGGCTGGGCGTCAGCTCCGGGCGCCTACGCATGGCCATGCCGGCCAACGAGCTGAGCTGGCTGCTCGATCGGGTCTGGCTCGGCATGGCCACGGCAACCTGGCTGGCAGGAGGGGTGGTTCTGGCCGCTGCCCGCCGCCGCGCCGTCGACCCGGTCGTGCGCCAACAGCTCAAGTGGTTGCGCAACGGGACCCTCGCAGGCTTCGCCCCGTTCGCCATCTTCTACGCCGTGCCCTACGTCATGGGCGCGCTGCCCGGCTATTGGGCCCGGTTAACCGTGGCGGGCCTGCTCCTGGTGCCGCTGACATGGGCGTGGGCGATTCTGCGCTACCGCTTGATGGATGTTGACGTCATCTTCCGGCAGGGCTACGTCTACACACTGGCGACCCTGTGCGTGCTGGGCTTGTTTTTCAGCCTTGTCTTCTCGCTGGGCCGCTTCGAGGACCCCGAACCGGTGCCGGTGGCCATTTTGCTGCTTCTGGCTGCGTTCGTCTTCCAACCCATCCGCAATTGGATCGAACAGCTGCTCGACCGGCATGTTTTTTACCGCGATCGCTACGATTACCGGCGCACGCTGGCCGATTTCGCGCGCGAACTGAGCGCCGAGACCGACCGCGACGTGCTGCTCGAGCGGGTGGCCGAACGCTTGCGCCACACGCTTTGCGTGGAGCGCGTCGCCTTTTTCCTCCGAAACGACGACGGGCGTTTCTACGCGGAAAGGATCTTCGGCTTGCCTGAGGGCGCCCAGCCCGCCCAGGCGCTGGATTTGAGCTTCCTCGATCCCGAACCGGCCCGACCGTTCCTGTTCTTCGAGCGTACAGGGCGCTCGCTCGAGCTGCTGGACCGGCAGTATCCGCCCACCGTGCGGCGAGCGCTGGCCGAGCTGGATCTGACTTACTATGTCCCCTGCGCGGTGCGCGGGCGGACCATCGCCTATGTTGGCCTGAGCCGCACCGACACCGGCGATTTCCTTTCCAGCGAGGATCTCGATCTGGCCGTGATGGTGGCGGGTTACCTGGCGATTGCGCTCGAGAATTCGCGATTGTACCGCTCGCTCGAGCGCAAGGCAGCCGAGTTCGAACGTCTCAAGGAATACAGCGAAAACATCGTCGCCTCGATCCGTGTGGGCGTGGCCGCGGTGGATCTGGAAGGCCGCATCGAGGGCTGGAATCCCGAAATGGAGCGGCTGACCGGCATTGCCCGCGAGGATGCTCTGGGCCGCCGCCTGGATGAGATTTTCCCGGCGGAGCTGGTCGAGCAGCTGCAAGGCGCATCGGGACACTCGGAGCTGCGCCAGATTTACCAGTTCCCGCTGCGGCCGCCCGCGCCTAGGGTGATCGAGATGCCAGGCCGGGGCGGCAATGGCAAGCCCGGCGCGCGCAGGGAAGCTCCGCGCAGCGAGGCACTGGTGAACATAGCTGTCACGCCCTTGGTGGGCCGCGACGGCCAACACATCGGTCGCGTCATCCTGTTCGATGATGTGACCGAGCGTTCCGAGCTGGAGCGCCGCCTCGCCCAGGCCGAAAAGCTCAGTTCCATCGGGTTGCTCGCGGCCGGGGTCGCCCACGAGGTCAACACGCCGCTGGCTGTGATTTCCACCTACACGCAGATGCTGGCCCGGCAGGTTTCCGACGACCCGGACAAAGCGCGGCTGCTGGAGAAGATCACGCGGCAAACCTTCCGCGCTAGCGAGATCGTGAACGCCCTGCTTAATTTCTCCCGCGCGGCGCCCGGAACCTTCGAAGAAGTAGACCTTAACCGGCTGATCCGCGAGACCTTGCTGTTGCTCGAGCACCAGCTCCAGCAGGCGGGGATCCGGGTAGAATTGGAGTTGGAGGAGGGACTCGGTCGCATCATGGGCGACGCGGGCAAGCTCCAGCAAGTGTTCCTGAACCTGTTTCTGAACGCGCGGGACGCCATGGATCGAGGGGGGGTGCTCCGCATCAAGACCGCGGGCGAAGGCAAGCAGGTGCTGGTCGAGGTGCGCGACAGCGGCCCTGGCATTCCGCCCGAGCACTTATCGCGGATTTTCGACCCCTTCTTTACCACCAAGCCGCCGCGCCGGGGCACGGGGCTGGGCCTGTCCATCAGTTACGGGATCGTCCGCGAGCATGGCGGCCAGATTGAGGTCGAGAGCCGCCCCGGCGAAGGCGCTTGCTTCCGCCTGGCCTTCCCGCCGGCGAGGAAAGCGCTGCATGCCTGACAAACTGGGCATGGCGGGCGCGGTCACGGGCGCCCCCCGCGGCTCCATCCTGGTCGTCGACGACGAGCCCGACATCCGCGAGTCGCTCTACGAGTTGCTTTCCAGCGAGGGCTACCGCGTGGACCTGGCGGCAAACGCCTCCGAAGGACTGCGCCAGGCCGAGGCTCGCGAGTATGATTTGATCCTGCTCGATGTCCTGCTGCCCGATCGCAGCGGCATGGAAGTGCTCCGTGAGCTGCGCCGCCGTGACCGGGAGACGCCCATCGCCCTCATCACCGCCTACGGTTCCATCCCCCTGGCCGTGGAGGCGGTCAAGGCTGGCGCCAGCGACTTCTTCCAGAAGCCCTGGGACAACGACAAGCTCCTCATCGAGATCGAGCGCATGATCTCCAAGCGCCGGCTGGAGCGGGAAAACACCCAGCTCAAGCGGGCGCTCAAGCAGCGCTACGCCTTCCCCAATATCGTGGGCAAGAGCGAGCGCATGCTGAAAGTGCTGGACCTGGTGGCACAGGTGGCACCCAGCCGCTCCACCATCCTGATCACGGGCGAAACGGGCACCGGCAAGGAGCTCATCGCCAAGGCCATCCACGCCAACTCCC
>JBMFPL010000181.1:0-7243 GCA_049969115.1 Bryobacteraceae bacterium
TCGCCTTCGCCCTCAGCCTCGTCCCAGGGATGCTCGGCGGAAGACTGGGCGAGCTCGATGCCTTCGTGCCCCCGCCATCCGAGCAAGGTTCTGCTCGCGCCTCCGTTGGGAGCCTCCACTGGATCAAGAACCAGTACGCGGAAGCCCTCGCGCAGGCGAAGCGGGAGGGCAGGCCCCTGTTGGTCAGCTTTACCGGCTACGCCTGCACCAACTGCCACTGGATGAAGGCCAACATGTTCACGCGGCCTGAGGTAGCCGCCGAGCTGGAGAAGTTCGTGTTGCTGGAACTGTACACCGACGGCGCGGATTCCGCCTCGCAGGAAAACCAGCGCTTGCAGGAGACGCGCTTCCGCACTGTGGCCATCCCCTACTACGCGATCCTCTCGCCCGAGGAGAAGGTCATCGCCACCTTCGCCGGCCTCACGCGCGATCCCCAGAAATTCCTCCAGTTCCTTCGCTCGGCCGGCAGCTAGGGCTTGCGCCGCCAATCGCCCGGGTGGCGCGCATCTTCCCTGCTCTTTGCGGGCTGAACAAAACTCGCGCTTGCCGGCGCCCGCGCGCTAGGATGGAAGCAGCAGATAGATGAACGAATCCGCTACGCTTCCTGCCCGGATTCTGGTTGTGGACGACGAGGATTCCGTCCGGCTCGCCCTCCGTCGCATGCTGGAAAGCGCCGGCTACCGGGTGGAGGAAGCGGCCAACGGCCGCATCGCCATGAGCCTTTGCCGCGCGAATCCGCCCGACCTGATGATCCTGGATATCTTCATGCCGGAACAGGAAGGCATCGAGACCATTCAGGCCATGCGCCGCGAGTTCCCCGCGGTGAAGATCCTCGCCATCTCCGGCCAGAACGCGGGCATTTACCTCCGCATGGCGAGGCTGCTCGGCGCTCACGCAACGCTCGAGAAGCCTTTGCGCATGGAGACCGTGCTGGAGACCGTTCGCTCGCTGCTGGGTGGCTGCGCGCCGCAGAGCTCGCGCAACTCGTCCCCTCCGGCCTGAATCCAATCTAGCGATGGATTCCAACCCGACAGGACCCTTCATTCAGATAGGCGGGGCTCCCGCGTCCCGGCCTACGGCGCGCGACCCCGTCTGCGGGATGCTGGTGGACCCGGCTTGCTCCAGCGTCCAGTTCGACTACCAGGGCGTGACCTATCAGTTCTGCTGCACTCACTGCCTGGAGAAATTCCGCGCCGCGCCGGAAAGCTACCTTGAACTCAAGGCCAGACAAACTGAGGCCCGCCCGGGCGCGACCTACACCTGCCCCATGCACCCCGAAGTGCGCCAGAGCCGCCCCGGCGTCTGCCCACTGTGCGGCATGGTTCTGGAAGCCGAAAGCGGCCCGCAGGACGATTCCGAACTGCGCAACATGACTCGCCGCTTCTGGATCTCGGCGGGCCTGACCGCGCCCCTGGCCGCGCTGTCCATGTGGGAGATGGCAGGTCGGTGGCTCCCGTCCCTTCACCTGCTGAGTTGGGTGCAGCTCGCGCTTGCCGCGCCGGTCGTCTTGTGGGGCGGATGGCCCTTCTTCCTGCGGGGCTGGCGGCCCGACGCGCTGCGCCGGCCGAACATGTTCACCCTGGTCGCCACTGGCGTCGCCGCGGCTTTTCTCTCCAGTCTCGCCGCCGTCCTTGCCCCGGCCTGGTTCCCGCCTTCTTTCCGCATGCATGACGGCCGTCCGCCTGTGTATTTCGAAGCCGCGGCGGCCATTGTCACTCTGGTCCTCCTCGGTCAGGTCCTCGAGTTACGCGCGCGCCGCCGCACGGGTCAGGCATTACGCGCGCTTTTGGAGCTGGCGCCCGCCAGCGCGCTGCGGGTCGAGCCGGATGGCAGCGAACGGCTCGTTCCCCTCGAGCAGGTTCGCATCGGTGACCGCCTCCGCGTCCGGCCCGGCGAGAAGATCCCGGTGGACGGCGTTGTCCTGGAAGGCGCCAGCGTCGTTGACGAGTCCATGATCACGGGCGAGCCTTTCGCGGTGGAAAAGGGGCCAGGCGCGCGCGTGGTCGCTGGCACCATCAACGGCACGGGCAGCTTCTTGATGCGCGCCCAGCGCGTCGGGGCCGACACCTTGCTGGCGCGCATCATCACGGCGGTGAGCCAGGCTCAGCGCAGCCGTGCGCCCATCCAGCGGCTCGCTGACCGCGTTGCCGCCCGGTTCGTGCCAGCTGTCGGAATTGTCGCTGTGTTCACGTTCCTTTTGTGGGTCCGCTTCGGGCCCGAGCCGCGCCTCGCTCACGGGTTGGTCAACGCCGTCGCCGTCCTCATCATCGCTTGCCCCTGCGCGCTCGGCCTGGCAACTCCCATGGCGGTCATGGTCGGCACGGGCCGCGGCGCGCGCGAAGGCGTGCTGGTGCGCGACGCCGCGGTCTGGGAGACCATCGAGCGCGTGGATACCCTGTTGGTGGACAAAACCGGAACCCTGACTGAGGGCAAGCCCCGACTCGTCGCCCTCGAACCCGTGGGCCGGCTCCCGCGCCGCGAGATCCTGCGCTTCGCCGCCAGCGTCGAACGCGGCAGCGAGCATCCCTTGGCCGGCGCCTTGCTCGAAGCCGCGCGCGTTGAGGGCGTTCAGCCCGACGACTCCGCCATGTTCGCTTCCAAGACGGGGCGTGGCGTGCTCGGTCTGGTGGCCGGCCACCCCGTGTTGCTCGGCAACCGCAAGTTGATGGAGGAGTCCGGCATCGCCGTGGGAGACTTGCGCGAGCGGGAGGAGGCGCTGGCCGCGCCGGGTCGCACCGTCATGTACCTGGCCGTGGATGGCCGCGCCGAAGCCCTGCTGGCCTTCGCCGACCCCATAAAGGCTTCGAGCCGTGAGGCCGTGGAAGAGCTTCGCCGCGCCGGCATCCGGATCGTGATGCTCACGGGTGACAACCCTGACACCGCACTGGCCGTGGCCCGCGAGCTCGGCATCCCCGAATTCAAGGCCGCCATGCTGCCGGAGGACAAGCTGGAGGAGGTGCGGCGGCTTCAGGCCGAGGGCCGCTGCGTCGCCATGGCGGGCGACGGCATCAACGATGCGCCCGCACTGGCCCAGGCCGACGTGGGCATTGCGATGGGAACTGGAACCGACATCGCGATGGAGACGGCGCCGGTCACGCTGGTCAAAGGCGATCTGCGGGGCATCCTTCGCGCCTTGCGCCTGGGCCGCGCCGCCATGCGCATCATCCGCCAGAATCTCTTTCTCGCTTTCTTCTACAACTTCCTGGCGGTGCCCGCCGCCGCAGGCCTGTTCTATCCGGTTTTCGGCTTGCTCCTCAGCCCTGTCGTCGCTGCGGCGGCCATGACCTTCAGTTCCGTCTCCGTCATCCTCAACGCGCTCAGGCTCAACCGGGCGCGCCTTTGAAGCGCGCCTGGCCGGTTGTCGCTCGCTGGGGAAACGACGTGCTGGGCGGCGTCCGCAGGGGATGCGAGAGCAGTGTTAGCGGTGGGAATCCTGTCGCAGAAACAGGCGGTGTGGGGTGCCCCGGCGCGCGTTGCTCTGACTCGAGTCCTGCCCCCCGCGCGATGGCGCCGCTGGGCGCCGAGTTGCCCCGTCTCGTGCGCGGAACGCTCAGGGAATCCTGCCCAGCGGCCACCGGCGCCCAGGCATCGGGATCGAGCGCCGCTCCCCTTTCTTGACCGGTCCCCCGCCGCCGCCCGAGGAATGCACTGGCCGCCACGCGGGCTGGCTGAAGTCCAGCTCCTCCTCGTTGAAAACCAGCGGCCGGTCTAGCACCATCTCGATCGTCGAGCCTTTGGCCAGCACGACGTCCGGCCCGCGCGTCAGCAGCACGCCCATCATGCCCGCCGCCGCGCCTGCTGCTGCCCCGATGCCCGCGCCCATGCCCGTTCGTCCCGCCGCGTGGCCCGCGATAACTCCTACAGACGCGCCGGCCGCTGCCGCTTCGCCTACCGTATGTGCATCCCCGCCTTTGTTGCCCTCTCCGATCACTTTGCCCTCGGTACGATCCAACTGTTCGTTGCCGCGACCGTCCAAGCCGCCGATGCGCGCGCGGAAATCGCGCGTCACGCCGTTGGGCAGCGTGAGCGAATCGAACCGCAGGAAGAGCTCGCCGCGACCCTTCACTCGCCCCGGCCGCTTGATCTGCGTGATCGTGCCCGCCACGTAGCTACCTGGCGGGATTACCACACGCCCGTTGACCAGGATGGGGAAGACCGTCTCCAAGTACACACGGTCGCCCTCAGCCGAGTTTTTGGTGCTGACGCTGTTGATGAGGCTCAGCGGCACGCGAGTGCCGGGCTCCACCACGTACTTGCCCTGCGTCGTCTCCTCGACGCTGCGCCAGCCCGAAGCCTGGGACTGCATGCTTTCAGTCGCTTTCTCCTGCGCCCCGAGCGGCAGCATAATGGCGAGCGCCACAGCGAGGGATTTCAGTCCCATATCCGGCTCCTTCCCTGATTCTAGCTTCCTGTTGTTGTAAACGCAGCACAGAGGCCGTGAGTTGCGAGGCTTTTCCGGCCGGTTTTTGCGGCGTTGATCGAAGTGGGGCAGAGGCCGGGCGGCATTCTCGCCCGCGGGGCGGCCTGCTCAGTCGTCGCTTGGTTTCAAGGGGAGGCGAAGGCCCGAAGGACTGACCGCCTCACCCACTGCTATGCGGACCTCGGGATCCTTTCCGGCATCCGCAGGCAACCGGGCATTGATCTGGTAGAGCCCCCCGAAACCCGGCGCTATTCCGACGTAGAGGATGTGATCGGCGGGCGCTGGCCTGCCATCCAGCAGGAGCTGGAACCGCTGCCAGTTGGCGATCCGCGCAGCCTCGCGCGGCAACTGCGGCCATGCGATCGGTGGTTGCGTCCGGCCCAGCCCAGTGGCCCACAAGGTGACAACCTCACCGGGCCGCGCCGGCTCATCCTTGCTGATCACTACGATCTTGTCCTCGGGTGGATCGCCCGCCTTGCGGATTGCGGTCACCACTGGCGTCTCGGTATCGAGCTGGAACAGGGCAGGCGCGGTTTCCGCCAGTGGCACCTTAACTTGTGGCCCCGCACGCCCGTCCAGCGTGACGACCACCGTGACCTCGGTCGGGAATCTGGCCCCTACGTTGTACGGCACCAGGAAGTTAATCTGCCCGGGCGAAACGTAATAAAGGGGCGCGGGCATGCCCTGCACCAGTAGCCGCACTCCGTCCAGCTCCGTGGGAAGCTGCCCCCCACGGATGTCGCGCTCAGCGACCGCGCGCGTGGAATAGGCCAAGCCGGACCCGTATAGTGAGGCTATGGCGTAGGGCGCCAGCGGTCCCGGCGCGTTGCTGGCTGCGTTGACGATCCCGGCCGCCGAGTAGGAGAGCGCCCCCCGGTTCTCGCCGGTCCCGGCCCATAATCCAAGCCCGGGGACCAGCGCGGCCGCCAGCCACCGGAGCGAGGCCACGTCAGCCAGTTAGATTCTAACGCTGAATGCGGGTCTCTGTCCATCCCCAACACAGGTTGCCTGCCGTTTGCACAGGGCTCCGACCTGCGGGTCTTGGGCCCTGGCGTGCAGGGCACTTGTCCCCGGCCTGCTCGCCGGTCGCTCTAGGTCTGTGGTCCCGGCCGCTCTAGTCACAATGGGGCGACCAACCCCGATTGGCAGTGTCGCGGGTTACGCTGGGAGTCGGTAACAATGGCGGCGCAGAGCCGCATACGAAAGCAGTTGGTCGCATGTCTAGGATACGCTTTGTTGGTCTGGATGTCCACGCGGACACCATCGCGGTTGCAATCGCCGAGCCGGAGGGAGAAGTCCGTTCCCTCGGCACGATCCCGAACCGCCTGGAATCGGTTGGCAAGCTGGTGGTCAAACTGGGCCCGGCCAAACAACTGAAGGCTTGCTTAGGAAGCGGGACCGTGCGGATATGTTCTCTACTGGCAACTGACGGCGCTCGGAGTGGCCTGTGAAGTGGTGGCCCCCACGCTGGTGCCGGTCAAAGCCGGCGACCGGGTGAAGACCGATCGCCGCGATGCGGCCAAACTGGCGCGCAGCTTTCGGGCCGGCGATCTCACCGCAGTGTGGGTTCCCCACGCCGACCACGAAGCGCTGCGGGACCTGGTGCGGGCGCGCGAGGATGCCCGGCAGGATCAGCACCGTGCGCGTCACCGCTTGGGCAAGTTCCTGCTGCGTCGTGGCCGGCGCCCGCCTGAGGAGGTGCGCAAGAACTGGACGCTGAAATACATGACCTGGATCAAAGAGCAGGTTCACTTCGAGCAGCCCGCACTGGAGGCCACGCTGCTGGACTAGGTCCACGAAGTCGATCACATGGCCGCTGGGATTGAACGCCTGGACAAGGCGATCGGGGAAGCCATTCAGAAAGCGCCCCCGGCCATGCGCGCCGTGGTAGAAGCCTTGCAGGCGCTGCGGGGAGTGGCCCAAGTCACCGCCGTTACCGTGGTGGCGGAACTGGGCACGTTGTCCCGGTTCGACAGCCCGCGGAAGCTGATGGGCTATAGCGGCCTGGTCTCCAGTGAATACTCCAGCGGTAACCGCATCCAGCGCGGCTCGATCACCCAGACCGGTAACGCCCATCTGCGGCGCGTCATCAGCGAAAGCGCGTGGGCCTATCAGTACCGTCCCTGGCTCGGGGGCTACCTGCTCAAACGACAACAGGGACTCGATCAGGAGGTGAAAGCCATCGCCTGGAAGGCCCAGCACCGCTTGCACTCGCGCTACAAAAAGCTCGCCGCCGCCGGCAAGAACAAACCCCAGATCGTCACCGCCGTGGGCCGCGAGTTGTTGGGCTTCATCTGGGCGATTGCCGTCCAAACCGAAGCTACATTCCAAGCCCAGCAAAAGGCCGCACAGAGGAACTGATGCCTGCCATTCCCTCCTCTTTGTTTGTGCCGCGTCGCCGCCACCCGTCAAGGCTCTTCGACCCTGCGGGCTCGCTTCGCTCGGCCTTGACTGGTCCCGGCGGCGACCCCCAAAGACCTTTCCCTGAGAGGAGGGAATGGCAGGCTTTGTCCTGGCCGAATCCTCTGTGGTTGCCTGGCCAGCCCAGGAGGCCACAGTGCAGGTGACAGAACGAGGGCGCACGGCAAGGAGAATCCTCCAACGTTCTATGTGGTACGGCCTTGCGGCCCAACCCGCGTCCCTAGTCCGAGGCAGCTCCCGACGGATCACCATTGTGCGGTTCCGACCCGCGGATATCAGAGTGATCGACCGTCGCATTTGCCTCTCATCCTGTCACCCGCTCTGGGGCCCCCGGGCTTGGCCCGGCTTCCTCAAGAAAAAAGATTCCGCCAGGCTCAACTTGAGACTTGACAGGGTCGCCCC
>JBMFPL010000182.1:0-7230 GCA_049969115.1 Bryobacteraceae bacterium
GTGCACCGAGCCCGAGCGGTAATAGGGATGCAAGAACAGCGTCTGCCAGATGTCTTCCAGCCGCATGGGATCGCGGCCGAGCAGCACCGGCCGCATGTGGTCCTCGACGAATTTGGCCACCGCCAGCTCGCTGCCCGTGCAGGTGGCGTCGCCCCAGCCGTAAAGCCCCGGCTCGCTGGTGACGATTTTCAACAGCACGAAGTTACCCATGGGCGAGCGCTCGGGGTTCGTCACTACCACCTTCACGTCGGTAATCTTGAGATTGCGCGGCGCTTTCGCAGCCGCCGCTCGGGCCCGCGCGGGCAGCGCCAGGCTCGCCAGCAAACTCACAAATTCCCTGCGCCTCATCTCCTCAGCTCCACAAACGGTCCCAGGACCGCTCCTTGTCCCATTCCGGCGTCGGCTCGAAGTAACCCGGCTCGGCCAAGTGCGTTTTGACCGCTTCCTCGTTGAGCGTGATTCCCAGCCCCGGTCCTTCGGGCACTTTGATGAAGCCCCGGTTCACGATGGGCTTCTCCACGCCTTCCACCAGATCCTCCCACCACGGCACGTCAGCCGAGTGAAACTCCAGCACCAGAAAGTTCTCCGTCGCCGCCGCGCAATGGACGTTGGCCATGCAAGAGACCGGCGTGCCCGCGAAATGCATGGCCATGGGGACCCCGTACTCCTGCGCCGCGTCCCCAATTTTCTTGGTTTCCAGGATTCCGCCCGCCGTCGCCAGGTCGGGATGGATGATGTCCACCGCGTGCCTGCGGCAGAGTTCGATGAAAGGCTCCTTCAGATAAATGTCCTCTCCGGTGAGAACCGGGATATTCACCGCATCCGTGATCTGTTTCAGCAGATCCATGTGCTGCCAGGGAATCATGTCCTCCAGCCAGGCCAGATTGTATTTCTCGAGCGCCTTGCCCAGCCGGATGCAGGAGTTCACGCCGATATTGCCGAAATGATCCGCCGCCAGCGGTATGTCCATGCCGATGACTTCCCGGATTGCCGCCACATAGTCCGCCATCAGGGCAATACCTTTCTCGGTCAGCTCCATTCCCGTGAACATGTGCTGCGTCATCAAGTAGTCGCGGGACGTCGTGCCCAGCGGCCGCGTCAGTGCGCCCGGGACCTTTTCCACCAGGTCCACGCCCAGGTCCATTTTCAGCCAGGTGAAGCCGGCTTCGATCCTCTTTTTCATGCGCTCGGCATAGACCTTCGGGTCGTGCGATTCCGGCGTGTCCGCATAGAGACGGATGCGGTCGCGGAATTTCCCGCCCAGCATCTGGTACACCGGCACGCCGTAAGCCTTACCTGCCAGATCCCACAGCGCCATTTCCACCGCCGAAACTCCTCCGCCCTGGCGGCCGTGAAAACCGAATTGCTTGATCTTACGGAAAATCTTGTCTATGTTACACGGGTTCTCGCCGAGAAGCCGGCTCTTGAGTATCAGCGCATAAGTTTTGCTCGCCCCATCGCGCACTTCACCCAGCCCGTAAATGCCCTGGTTGGTTTCAATGCGGATGATCGGGCAACGCATGGGCGCCTTGCCCACGACCGCCACCCGGAGGTCGGTGATTTTGAGCTCGGAAGGCCGCGAGGCGGTCCGCGTGTGCTGGAGCAGCGAATCGAGCGTCTCCTCCGACCAAAACCCCGCCACGCCTGCGGCTCCGCTCAGGAACGCCCTCCTTCCAAGCCCGTCGCATTCAGGCTTTTGACTCGACATGCTCACCCCCTGACAAAACTTCACTCGTTCAACCTGCTCGCGCCGCTCGCCAGTTCGCGAGCCGACGAGAAGTAAATTGCGTTCAGAATGAACTTGAACGTTCCGAAAGTCTGACCCCGGAACTGGGGACGAAATGCGAAAACGATCACTCGTCCCCGCCCGTGACGCGCCTCGACCAGGGCGGCCTTGCCCGCCACCTGCCGTTCGCCCGTCAGCCAGCCGCTGGCCAATAACTTCTCCCTGGCGTATCGCGCCACCACGCGCGTCTCCCGTTCCCCGCGATTGTACCCCTCGAGCAGCGTCACGTCCCAAGCCTGGCCGCCGGTGACAAAGGCTATCGCTTCCGCCGGCATCCCCAGCGCAACGGGATGGCCCGTATCCACGGTGATGCGCACCAGCGAGCCCGGGCACTGGAACGCGCCAGAGCCCGGTCGCACGGCGTTTCTCAGCGGCAAGGGAAAATACTCCACCGGAAGCTCGGTTGCCGCGTCGAACGCGATCAGCGTTCCGCCCTCTCGCACGAACTGCTCGAGCGCCGCCAGGCCCTGAATGCCGATGCCGCCCGTGTACTCGGGCCGCTGCAACGCGCGCAGCTCGGCGGTGTCCTCGCGCGCCGGCGATGTCTCGCCGAACCTCACCCCGTGCAGGATGGAGGCCGCGCTCTGCGAAGCCAGGATCACTGCATCGAAGCGCCGCTCCAAACCGCCCCGCCACACATCGTCGTTGTGGATCAACTCGTACGGCACGCGGTAGTAATCCAGCAGCCACTGCGTCCAGCCCGTATCCGCATTCGCGGTCCACGGCTCGTACAGCGCCACGCGCGGCCCCCGCAGTTCCCACCTTGCGCCGTCGGGAACGCTGCCGCTGTGCGAATCCGCCACGAATTCCCCGTCAGCCCGCCGCCATACCCGTCGCCCCTGCTCCATCCACCGCGCCAAGGTGCGGAAACTCGCGTTGCTCCGCGCATCGCGGCTGTCCGCGGGCAAGGCGAACCCGGTTGCTTCCTCGAAGTCCGCCGGAAAAGGATCATCCACGCGCTCCACCGTGACGCCCATGCTCATGGGTAGCGTCCAGCCGGCTACATCGTAAGGTCGCCTCACCTGGCCTCCCTCTCCGGTCCGTATCTCCGGGTAACGTTGGGGCTCCATCAAGTCCACCAGGTAGGCGCGGAACGGCTGCGCCGCAGGCAGCACCCAGGAGCCAGCCGGGTAAGTTTTCCCGCCCGCCTGGAAATCGCGCCGCGCGCGCAGGATGCGCACCGCCCCTCGCTTGAGCCGCTCCAGCATTTCTAGCGCGCTCGAAAGATCCCACTGCGCGGCCGGCACCACATACGCGTAGGGCTTGCCCTTCCGTCCCGCTTCGATCGCCTCGCGCGCCATCTGCCAGGCTTTCAACAGTAGGTCCGCGGAATGCCGGGAGGCAAAATCCAGCACCGCGTAATCGGCCGTAAGCATATACTCGATGGCGTCGCGCAGCGTCCAGCGCCCTCCCATCCAGGGCTTGGGATAGAAAATGCTCGGCGCGCGCGTGGGCACGCCGCTGGCGAAACGCTCGGGAAAATCTTTGGCGTCGTAAGTCCGCGGCGTGGCGTAGGCGTAACCCGCTGTCTCGGTCAGGATGCCGTGCATGTTGTGAAACATGGGCGCCGTGCGCAGCCCGCCGTTCCACCACCCGTCGAAAGAAAGATAGGAGATGACGCCCGCCTTGTTCTCGCGCGCGAACCGCTCCTTCATCGCCGCGCCGATCAGCGTGATTCCCTCCGCCACCGCCGCCGGGATGTTGGGATTCAGCGGGTCCGCGTGCGGCGGCACGAAAATGCGTGCCGGGAACGGCGGTGACTGGTGCTGGTTGTAGACGATCTGCGGCAGCCACTCCTGGAACAACAGCCGCCCCACGTGCCGGGTCTCCTCCAGGTTGAACATGAAGTAGTCCCGATTGTTGTCGTGCCCGGCATATTTCTGGTAAAGCCACGGCAGACGCGCGTTCTCATGTGGCGTGCCCAGATTGCGCCGGTACCACTCGGCCACCATGTCCAACCCGTCCGGGTTGAGGCAAGGAATCTGCAAAAGGATGACGTTGCGCCGGATCCGCCGCGTCTCCTCGTCCTCCCCCGTCACAAGCCGGTAAGCCAGGTGCGGTGCATGCTGCGAGGGCGCGGTCTCGGTGGCGTGCAGTCCCGAATCGATCCAGACGATCGCCTTGCCTTCGACCGCCAGACGGCGCGCTTCCTCATCCCCGGCCTCGCCCAGCGCCAACCGGCGGCTGATCTCCCGGTAGCGCTCCAGCTGCCGCAGGTTATCGGCGTCGGAGATCATGGCCGCGATCATCGGCCGACCCAGAGAGCTGCGCCCGAACTCGAACACTCGGATGCGGTCGCTCGCCGCGGCCAGCTTGCGAAAGTAGCCCGCCAGTTGCTCGTAGCCGGCCAGCTTGTAGTCCTCCCCAGGATCGAAACCGAAATGCTCCTTCGGCGCCGGGACCCCGCCCACCGCCCAGCAGGCGACCAAAAGCGTCAAAATGAGATTTCTCGGCTTCATCGGCGTAACAGATATTATGCCTGCGCAGCATCCGATAGCTCCCATCGGCCTCGTGCAAATGGCCTGCGGCGCCGACCCCAACGAAAACCTGGAAAAAGCCCGCTGGCGCATCCGCGAAGCCGCCGCGCGCGGCGCGCAACTGGTCTGCCTGCCGGAGCTGTTCCGCACCCGTTATTTCTGCCGCGAGGAAAACCCTGAATGGTTCGCCCTCGCCGAACCTGTACCGGGGCCCACCACAGAAACCCTGGGCGCGCTGGCGCGCGAGCTCGGCGTCACCATCGTCGCGCCGCTGTTCGAACGACGCGCCCCCGGCCTCTACCACAACAGCGCCGCCGTAATCCTGCCCGATGGATCCCTCGCCGGCCTGTACCGCAAGATGCACATTCCCCACGACCCGCTGTATTTCGAGAAATATTACTTCGCGCCCGGCGACAACGGCTTCTGCGTCTTCGTCACCCCGATCGGCCGCATCGCTGTGTTGATCTGCTGGGATCAGTGGTTTCCCGAAGCCGCCCGCCTGGCCGCGCTGGCCGGCGCCACGCTGATCCTCTATCCCACCGCCATCGGCTGGCACCCGTCGGAAAGACACAGCGAAGGCGCCGCGCAGCTGGATGCCTGGCTCACCATCCAACGCGCACATGCCATCGCCAACGGCGTGTACGTGGCCGCTATCAATCGCACGGGCCGCGAGGGCCCTCCCGGCCAGGACATCGAATTCTGGGGTTCCTCCTTCGTCACCGATCCCTTCGGCCGTCTCCTGGCGCAGGCGCCTCCCGATGGCGAGGCTACTTTGGTAGTCGAACTCGATCCGCGTCTGGTCGAAGAAACCCGGCGCCACTGGCCTTTCCTGCGCGATCGCCGGACCGATGCCTATCGCGGCCTGCTCGAGCGCTGGCTGGACCGATGAGCGCCCGCAGACCCTCGCCCTCCGCCCTCGGCTTCCGCCTGCCGCCCGAATGGGCGCCGCACGCCGCCACTTGGATCGCCTGGCCTCACAACCGCACCGACTGGCCCGGCAAATTCCCGCCCATTCCCTGGGTCTACTGCGAAATCGTTCGCTGGCTGGCGGCCTCGGAAACCGTCTGCATCCTGGTGCAGGATCGCCGCGCTGAAGACGCCGCGCGCGGTCTGCTGGAAAAGTCCCACGTACCCCTCGACAACGTGCGCTTCTTCCGCTGCCCCACCAACCGCGGTTGGACCCGGGATTACGCGCCCCTGTTCCTGCTGGATGAGCGAGGCCGGCTCGGCGCGGTGAAGTTCCGCTTCAACGCCTGGGCCAAATACCGCGACTGGCACCTGGACGATGCCGCCGGCGACTTCATCGCCCGGCGCGCCGCCTCGCAGATCTGGCGCCCCTCCGCCAATAGCCGCCGCATCGTGCTGGAAGGCGGCGCCATTGACGCCGACGGCGCCGGCCTGCTGCTCGCCACCGAAGAGTGCCTGCTCGCCTCCGTCCAGGCCCGCAATCCCGGGCTCGGCCGACAGCAGATCGAGCAACTGCTGTGCGATTACCTGGGGGCACGCAAGGTCCTGTGGCTGGCAGGCGGCCTCGCGGGCGACGACACCCACGGCCACGTGGATGACGTGGCGCGCTTCGTCGCACCCTCCACCGTCCTCGCCGCGCTCGAGCGCGACCCCCACGATCCCAACTACCGACCCCTGCGCGACAACTGGCGCCGACTACGCCGCATGCGCGACCTGCACGGGCGCCCGCTCCGCCTCATCCCCCTGCCCATGCCCCGGCCGGTTTACTTCAAGGATCAGCGCCTGCCCGCCAGTTACGCGAACTTCTACATCGCTAACCGCGTCGTTCTGGTCCCCACCTTCAACGATCCCAACGACCGCATCGCCCTTGCCCTTCTCGCCCGCCTTTTCCGGGAGCGCCAAGTCATCGGCATCTACGCCCGCGACCTGGTTCTCGGGCTTGGCACGCTCCACTGCCTCACCATGCAGCAGCCCGCAGCAAAATCTTGAGCGCGCCGGGCCGCGCAGCGGCGCGAAACGCCTGTTGCGCCCTCGCCAATGGATATTCCCCGCTGATCATTTCGCGCAATCTCAGCTTCCCGCCGGCGATCAGCTTCAGCGCGGGCTCGAAGCGGCCGCAACGCGATCCCACCAGCGTGATCTCGTTGACCACCAGCGGTGCCGTGTCCAGCCGAACCTTTCCGTGCACCGTGGACTTCATGACCAGCGTGCCCCGCGGGCGCGCCATCCGCACCGCCTGCTCCAGGCCCTCGCGCGAACCGGTCGCTTCCACCACCCAGTCGTAGCAGGCGGCTGGCAAACGATCGGCCCGCGCCGTCTCGATTCCCACTGCCGCCACGACGGCCAGTTTCTCCGGATGCCGCCCGTAAACCGTCACTCGCAGGCCGTGAAGATGCAACACCTGGGCGATCAACAAACCCAGCTTGCCATCGCCCAGTACGGCCAGTTTCGCGCCGCCAGGAAACTGGACCTGATCGAGGATTTCGCAAGCCGCCGCCACCGGTTCGGTGAAAACGGCCAGCTCGTCCTCGATCCCATCGGGAACCGGGTGCAGGTTGGCCTCGGGCAGAACAAAATATTCGCTGAACGCGCCCGCCTGACCGGCGATTCCCAGCACTTTCCGCGCCGGGCAATGCCTGCCCAAGCCACGCGCGCACCATTCGCAACGCTCGCAAGCGATGTTGATCTCGCCAACCACTCGCCGCCCGACCAGCTCCGGCTTGTCCACCTCCACGACCTCCGCCACGAATTCGTGTCCCGGCGTACCGCGGAACCCGTAATAGCCCCGCAGCAGCTCGAGATCCGTGTTGCAGAGGCCGCCCACCCGTAATCTCAACAGCGCCCAGCCCGGCTTCCGTTTGGGCCGAGGCTTGTTCTTCACCGTCACCCGTCCGCGCTCGATGTGAACGGCCAGCATGCTTCCTCGTTTCTGGCATTTTACTGGCTCCACGCCGCCCGAGGCGTTCTCCAGCCCGCCGCCAGAGGTGGAGCACGCCGTAG
>JBMFPL010000183.1:0-7203 GCA_049969115.1 Bryobacteraceae bacterium
CATCCGCAAAGGCGAGCTGCGCTTCGAGTTCGAGCGCAAGTGGCGCATCGGCAACCGGAGCCGCCAGGCTCGCGGCGTGTGGACGGCGCGTCTCCAAGGCGACAAGCTGGTGGGCCTGTTCCGGCTGCCAGGCCAGCGTCCTGTCTCGTGGATCGGGGAACGGGCGCCCGGAATCAACGAACGGGATGACGGCACCTGGCGTGAGGGCCAGCCCGTCGAACTTTTCAATGGAAAGGACCTCAGCGGCTGGATTCCTGTCGGACGGCCCGGCCCGCCGCGGTGGATGGTCAAAGACGGCATCCTGGTCAACGACGCCCCTGCACCGAATCTCATGAGCGAGGGTAAGTTCTGGAACTTCAACTTGCACGTGGAATACCGCGTAGGCCCCAAATCCAATTCGGGAATCGGGCTGCGCGGACGCTACGAAGTGCAGATTCTGGAGGACTACGGCCGGCCCGTTGACCTCCATTCCAACGGCGCCATCTACAGCCGCATCCCGCCCAGCGTCAACGCCAGCAAGCCGGCAGGCGAATGGCAAACCTTCGACATCCGGCTGATCGGGCGCATGGTCACGGTGGTGCTCAACGGGGTGAACATCATTGACAACCGCGAGATCGAGGGCCTAACCGCGATCGCGGTGGACCCGCACGAGGCCCTGCCCGGCCCCATCCTGTTGCAGGGCGACCATGGCGTGGTCGAGTTCCGCAAGATCACCCTGACGCCCCTGGTGCGGTGAGGGGGCGTGAAATAGCGGGGCGGATCGTGCCTCTCACGCTCCCAAGCCGTCGAACAGGGGCGTGCTGAGGTAGCGCTCGCCGGAATCGGGCAGGATGACGACCATCATTTTCCCCTCGAACTCGGGCTCGCGGGCCAGTCGTACCGCTACCGCCACTGCCGCACCTGAAGAAATGCCGGACAGGATTCCTTCCTCGCTGGCCAGACGCCGGGCCATCTCCATGGCTTCCTCGTTGGTGACCTGCTCGATGCGGTCCACCAGAGAAAGATCCAGCACCTCGGGAATGAACCCGGCCCCGATGCCCTGGATCTTGTGGGGCCCGGGACGTAGCGGCTCGCCACGCAACGCCTGCGTGATGACGGGACTGGCGGCCGGCTCCACACCCACCGAAACGATTTTCTTGCCCTTGACCTGCTTGATGTAACGCGAGACGCCCGTGATGGTGCCGCCGGTGCCAATGCCCGCCACCAAGACGTCCACCCGCCCCTCGGTATCGTCCCAGATCTCAGGGCCAGTGGTTTTGAAGTGGATTTCGGGGTTGGCGGGATTCTTGAACTGTTGCGGCATCACGTAACGGTCGGGATCCGAGGCCACGATCTGCTCGGCCTTCTCGACAGCCCCGCGCATCCCCAGCGCAGCATCGGTGAGCACCAGCTTTGCGCCGAAGGCCTTCAGGATCTTGCGCCGCTCGACCGACATGGACTCGGGCATGGTGAGCGTGATCGGGTAGCCGCGCGCCGCGGCCACGAAAGCCAGCGCGATGCCCGTGTTGCCGCTGGTGGGCTCGACGATTTCCTTGCCCGGCCCAAGCAACCCCCGCCGTTCCAGATCCCAAATCATAGCGGCTCCGATGCGGCACTTCACCGAATAGCCGGGATTGCGCCCTTCCACCTTCGCCACGATCGTCACGGGCAGACCGGCAGGAATCCGGTTCAGACGTACCAGCGGCGTCCGCCCGATGCTCAGCGAGTTGTCTTCAAAGATCATCCTTCAGCCCCTCATTTGGTTTTTCAAATCTCCCAATAGGGCGCGCCGGAGGTTTGCTTGTCTTTCCAGGCTCGCACCAAGTCGGCGAACGTGGTGCGGTCTAGCAGCGAAGAGACCGCCTCGTCCACCTGCCGCCACAGGTCATTCAAAGGCGAATCCTGCTGCCAGCCGCCAGCCAGTTTGAGCCCGCTCGCCCCCTCAACGGCACGCAACACGTCCCCGGGTGTGACTTGGTCTGGCGACCGCGCCAGCAGGTAACCGCCTTCCGCACCCCGGCGCGCTTGCAACAACCCTGCCTGCTTCAGCCGCGCCAGGATCAACTCGAGGAACTTCTGCGGGATTCTACGGCGACGGGCGATGTCCGCCACGCGTACCGGTTCGCCCCCGAACCGCTCGGCCAAATCAAAGACGGCCTCCAAGGCGTAAACGCCCTTCTGCGAGAGGTGCACGTCGTTCCCCGAGGATAATTGCTTATCTCAATCGGAATTATCCCATAACTGGGCAGGCGGTGTCCAACCCCAAGCTCACACGTCGAAAATCCTGATCACGTGCTCGAGCGAGCGAATGGGATCCTTCACCGGTGAGTACTCGTGCGCCACGTAGCCCTGGAAGTTCAGATCCGCGATGGCCTGAGCGATGGCGCGGTAGTTCAGCTCTTGGGTCTCGTCGGGCTCGTGGCGGCCCGGGTTACCCGCGGTATGGAAGTGGCCGATGAACTGGATGTTGTTGCGGATGGTGCGGATGATGTCGCCCTCCATCACCTGCATGTGGTAGATGTCGTAAAGCAGCTTGATGCGGGGGGAATCCACCCGCTTGACCACCTCGACGCCCCAGGCCGTGTGGTCGCACTGGTAATCGGGGTGATTCACCTTGCTGTTGAGCAGTTCCAGGCAGATGGTGACGCCCCTGCCCTCGGCCTGCGCTTTGACGCGGTTCAAGAAAGCCACGCAGTTTTCGATGCCCTCCTCATCGGACATTCCGCGGCGGTTACCCGAAAGCACGATCACGCAGGGCGCGCCGAAGGCGGCGGCCTTGTCAATCATTTCGCGGAAAGCCGGCTCGATCTTGCTGTGGGCTTCGCGGCGATTGATGCCGTCGGTCAGCGTGTGGCCGGCGGCGGGCGCCATGGTGGGAATGAGCCCGTATTTTTTCAGCACGGGCCACTGATCGGGCGGAATCAGGTCGAGTCCCTTCAAACCCAGGCGGGCGGCCTCCCGGCAGACCTCCTCGAGGCTCATGCCCTTGCCGAAGCACCCGCGGGTGGCGGCCTGCTTGATGCGTCCTTTCAGGGGTGGGGTCTGGGCAGGGGCGGAAAGGCGCGTCAGCGACGAAACAGCCAGGGTTCCGAGTAGGGTTCTGCGCGTCATGGCTTACCTAGTATACGGAGCTCCGACCCGGCTACGTCGGGGATTCTGGGGCGGCGCCGTCCACCGGCGCCGCCGCCTCTGCCCACGGCGGTGCTCTCTGCGGATCTACCCGGGGCTAGCCGATGTTATCATTAGAGCCAGATGAGCCTGCTATCTCCCAAATTGCAGCTCAAGGTCGCCCAGAAGCAGATCCTTACGCCCAGCCTCATGCAGATGGTGGCGGTGCTGCAACTGAACCGGCTGGAGCTGAAAGATCTGATCCAGCAGGAGATTGCCCAAAACCCGGTGCTGGAGGAGGCCACCGAGGACGGCGCCGAGGAGCTCAGTCCCGAGGAATTGCAGGCGCTGCTGGAGGCGGAAGAAGAAAGGACAGAACCGAGCGACAAGGCAGTCCTCGAGGCAACCGAAACCACCGAGCAGGCGGCTCAGGAGGCCTTTTCTGAGAGCGAGGAGCCAGGGCAGGCGGGCGCCGAGGAAACCGAAGGGGCGGCCGTCGTGGAGCCAGCGCAGCCGGATCCCTTCGAAGAGATTGATTTCGGCTCGTTCTTCGAGGAATACCTGGACCCGGGCTACCGTGCGCCGGCTTCCGAGACCGTGGAGCGGCCCTCGCTGGAGAGTTACCTTTCGCAACCCGTCACGCTGGCCGACCACCTGCGGGCGCAATTGAGCATGATGCCGCTCGAGGACGCCGTCCACGATGCGGCCGACTCGATCATCGGCAACCTCGACGAGAACGGCTACCTCACGGGGACCTTGGAAGAGATCGCCGCCAGTGGGGAGCACAAGCTTGAGCACGTCGAGCAAGCGCTGCGCGTGGTTCAGTCCCTCGATCCTGCGGGCGTGGGCGCCCGGGACGTGCGCGAGTGCCTGCTGCTCCAACTGAAGAGCCGAAACGGGGAAGGCGGCGTGGCCTGGCAGATCGTGTCCGACCACTTGGGATTGCTGGAAAAACACCATGTACGCGAGCTGGCCAAGGCGCTGCGCCGGCCGGTGGAGCACATCGAGATCGCCCTCCGGGTCATCCGGAGCCTCGACCCTCGTCCGGGACTTCGGTACTCGGGTCCGGGCGCCCGGCAGATCGAGCCGGACGTCTACATTTTCAAAGAGGGCGACGAATACATCGTCCAGCTCAACGACGACGACCTGCCGCAGCTCCGGCTGAACTCGCAGTACCGGCGGCTGCTCGAGCGGGGGCAGGAATCCGACCGGCAGGTGCGCAACTACATCAAGGAGCGCTTCACCTCGGCCTTGCAGTTGATGAAGAACATCGAGCAGCGCAAGCAGACCATCCTTCGGGTCTGTGAAGCCATCGTGAGGCGCCAGCGCGAGTTCCTCGATCACGGTCTGGATCGCTTGCGCCCGATGATGATCAAGGACGTGGCGGAGGAGATCGGGGTGCATCCTTCCACCGTCAGCCGCGCAGTCGCCAACAAGTACGCCCACACGCCGCAGGGCGTCTTCGAGCTGCGCTACTTTTTCTCCGAGCCCGTGCAGGGCCCCTCGGGCGCGGCTATCCCGCTGCTCACGCTCAAGCGGATGGTCAAGAAGATGATCGAGGAGGAGGATCCTGCCCACCCGCTGACCGACGAGCAGATCGCGGCGCTGCTCAAAGCAAAAGGAATTTACGTGACGCGCCGGACCGTGGCCAAGTACCGGGAGGACATGAAGATCCCCTCGACGCACCAGAGGCGCCGCCGCGACTGAGGCTGGCGGCCCGGCATCCGGCAACTTCACTCGGGAGGGAGCATGAAGGTCTACTACACCGGCAAGCGCGAAGAGCTGACCCCGGCGCAGCAGCGCAAACTGGAAGAACGGTTCGCCCGGCTGGCTCGCATGCTGGACATGAAGCGGGGCGAGCGCGAAGCCCACGTGATCCTGCGCACCGAGCGGCACGTGCACGAGGCCGAAATCACGGTGCGGTTCCACGACCATGACCTGGTGGGCGCGGGCGCTGGCGCCGACGATTACACCGCCATCCACGAGGCCATCGAGAAGCTGGAAAAGCAAATCCAGAAGCTGCGCGAGAAATGGCGCGATCTCAAGCGCGCACCGAGGGAAGAATGGACCGCCGCGGGCCCGGAAGGCGAGGAAACCGAAGAGGCGTTGCTGGAAGAAGAGACTTCGCTGGCGGGCGGTCGCGTCTTCCGGGTCATAGACAACCACGCGGGCCGCAAGCCACTCACCCTCGAGGAAGCCTTGCTGGAGATGGAAAAGGACCGGGATTACCTGGTATTCCGGGACGCTGAAACCGACCGCTTTTCCGTGCTCATCCGGCGCCGGGACGGCAAGTTCGACCTGATCCAGGCGTGAAATCTGAACGCAGGCAGAGCGCCGCCGCACGAAGTCGAGGGGGCGATCCCGCGACGAAATCCAAGAGCACGCAGACGACCTCTGCGTCGGCGGCAAACGCCGCGCGCCGCGTCCGTCGCACCCGCCCGCCAGAGCTCATCGTTATCACCGGCCTGAGCGGCTCCGGCAAGGGAACCGTGCTCAAGTGCCTGGAAGATCTCGGCTATTACTCGGTGGACAACCTGCCCATCGAGTTGATTCCCAAGTTCGCCGAGCTGACCCGCGATTCACCCAACATCCGCGCCGCCGCCCTGGTAGTGGATATCCGCGAACGCGAGGGGTTGCAGAAGTTCCCCGCCATTTACAAACGCATCCGCCGCCAGATTCCCACCCGGCTGCTGTTTCTGGAAGCCGACGACGCCACACTGATCCGCCGCTTCTCAGAAACTCGCCGGCCGCACCCGCTGGGATCCAGCCGCTCGGTCGCGCGCAACATTCAGGAAGAGCGAAAACTTCTGGCCCCCATCCGCGCGCTTGCTGACCACGTACTCAACACCTCCAAGTTCAACGTGCACGAGCTGCGGGAAGTCATCGAGGAAACCTTCGGGGGCGGGCGTGACCAGTCCCGCATCATGATTTACGTCACCAGCTTCGGCTATCGCTACGGCGTACCGCCCGATAGCGACCTGGTCTTCGACGTCCGTTTCCTTCCCAACCCCAACTACGTGCCGGAGTATCGCAAGTTGAGTGGCCGGCATCCCAAGGCGGCCCGCTACATCCGCTCGTTCCCGCAAACCATGGAGTTCATCCAGCGGATCTCGGACCTGCTCATTTACCTGCTGCCGCACTACATTCAGGAGGGCAAAAGCTACCTCACCATCGCTTTCGGCTGCACGGGAGGCCGCCACCGCTCTGTGCTCATCGCCGACGAGATCGCCAAGCGCCTGGCGCGCGCCGGCTACAAAGTCAAGACCACCCACCGCGACATCGCTCGGGGCGGTTGAGCCAAGCCGAACACGCCTGGGCGAGCGGCCCGGGGGCCATGCCTCAGGCGCCGCGCTCATCGAAGGAGCCAGCGGGGCTTGCAATGACCTGTGAGGATGCGCCCCGTCGCGCCGCTTACGGGCGGTTCAGGCGGCGCCGGCGACGGCGCGGTCACGCGCACGATCCTTCAGGCCGTCTGCGTACGGATATGGAAGCTCTTGGGTCGCGTCAGATAGAGGTAACCCAAGTGCGACAACGTACAGCCGTGGCCGCTGTCCTTGATGCCCACCCAGGCCAGCTCGGGATCCAGGTAGTCGCAGCGGTTCACGTAGAGTGTGCCCGTGGCCACCCGGTGGCCCAGCCGCTCGCCGCGCTCCGGATCCTGCGTCCAGATGGAAGCCGTCAGCCCGTAGGGGCTGTCGTTCATCAGGCAGATCGCTTCCTCCTCGCTGTCCACGGGCATGATGCCGATGACAGGGCCGAAGCTCTCCTCCATCATGACGCTCATGCTGTGATTGACATCCACCAGCACGGTGGGCTCGAAGTAGTAACCCGGGCCGGGCATGCGCTTGCCACCGGTGAGGACCCGTGCGCCTTTCGCCAGCGCGTCCTGCACCTGGAATTCCATGAACTCGACCGCTTTGCGCTGCGCCAGCGGCCCCAGCGTCGTGCGCTCGTCCTCGGGATCCCCGATCACGTACTTTTCCACCTCGGCCACGTAGGCGTCCACGAAGCGCTGGAACAGCGGGCGCATCACGTAGATGCGCTCCACCGCGCAGCAGCTCTGGCCCGCATTGTAGAAAGCGCCGTCTACCAGGTTTTCGACCGTGAAGTCGAAGT
>JBMFPL010000184.1:0-7203 GCA_049969115.1 Bryobacteraceae bacterium
CCTCACCCCCTTTTGCAGGCCCGTCGCGGGCCTCTCATGCAGGCAACGCTCGCCTTTTCACAGGCTGAGCAGGCCTACCGCATCGTGCCGCGTGAGGCCGTGCTCGGTTTTCTCCCAGTAGTGCGGGCGCCGCACGAGCTGCCAGAGCCCCTTGTAAGCGGCCAGCGACATCAGCAGGTAGTAGACCGGCAGCAGCAGCGCCCACCACGCCAGTCGCTTGCGGTCCCGCCGCCATGCCGCCATCATGTGGAACAGGCACAACACAAGGCCCGCCACAAGGAAGTTCCCCGCCGCGAATGGCCACAGCCAGCCGGGAAAAAGGGGATCCACCAGCTCCCGATAGCCAGCCAGCCAGAGCCCGAACCACAGCGCCAGCAGCACGAAACTCAACGGCGCCAGGAAGGCCCCGCCCACGAAGAACTGCATGCCGAGGAAGCCGCGCCAGCCCAGGCTGCGCGCCAGCTCGAGCGGATGGCGCATGTGCACCAGATAGGTCTGGATGTAGCCCTTGATCCACCGCGATCGCTGCCGGATCCAGTTGCCCACCCGAGAATTAGCTTCCTCGAAGGTGGTCGAATCCAGCATCGCCACCCGCCAGCCTTTCTGCGTCAAACGGATCCCAAGGTCGGCGTCCTCGGTCACGTTGAATGGATCCCAACCTCCCAGCGAGCGCAACACCTGGATGTCGAAATGGTTCGACGTGCCGCCCAGCGGAATGGGGATGCCGAGTGATTCCAGCCCCGGCAGGTACCCATCGAACCACAGCGAATATTCCAGGGTGAACAGGCGCGTCAGCCAGTTCTCGTCCCAGTTGAAATAGTTGAGACGGGCCTGCAAGCAGACCAGCTCGGCTGGCGCTCGCCGGAAGGCCGCCACGGCACGTTTCAGTTGCGAGGGTTCAGGAACGTCCTCGGCATCGTAAACGGTGACGAATTCACCGCGCGCGAAACGCAGCGCGTAGTTGAGCGCCTTGGGCTTGGTGCGCGGCTGGCCAGGGGGCACGCGGATCAACTCCACGTTCGCCTCTAACCCAGCCTTCTTGCAGGCCTCCAGCGTTTCCCGATCGTCGTCTTCCAGCACCAACTTGATGTCCAGCTTGGACCTGGGATAATCCAGGCGGCGCAAAGCGCGGACCAACACCGGCACCACCGCCGCATCGCGGTACAACGGGACCAGGACCGTGTAAACCGGGAGATCCTTTTCGTCGAGGTTGAGTGCCGCCTCCTGCCCCTTCCTTTCGTCCGGGCGCTCGCGGCGCGCCCGCCACACCAAAACCACGCGAAGCAGGAAAGCGGTGATCAGAAACAGCGTGAGCGCGGCGTTGGTGACCAGCAGCGTTTCTCGCCACCAAAACCAGGTACAGGCCAGCCACGACGCCAGCGCCGCGTAGAAGAAAACCCACTGGGGCCAGCTCAGGATTACGCGGGCCGACAATTCGGGCGCCCGTTCCCACAACTCGAAAGTCGCCCGATGCGCCAGGGCCCGTTCCCCCAGCCGCTGGATAATCCAGATGATGTCGAAGCGCGAGGTCACGGCGAACTCGACATCGGGACCGTACTGCTCGCGCAGGGTCGCCATCAGAGCTTCCGAAGGCTCGGCCACGGCGAGCCACAAAGCGCCGTCACGTCTCCGCCACGGCAGGTATAGCGACTGGGCGTACGCTTCGAGACGGGCGGGATCCAAAAGGCCCGGATCGGGCGGCTCCTCCACCAGGTTGATGAAGCGAAGCCCGAAGTGCTCGGCCAAGGCGGTGTAGAAGTCGAGCGCGCGCACCCAGCCACGACCCAGCACGATCTGGCCCAGCCGGGCACCGGTCGCCTGCTGCTCGGCCAGCGCCGCCTCCAATTGCGCCCCAGTCAGTAATCCACGTTCGACCAGCATCTGGCCGATTGGGCACCGGATCGGCCCGCCGCACCGGTCGAGCGAAGCGCTCCCAGCGCTGGCGGAGCTGAAAGTCCCCCCGGGAGTCAGAACTTCTGCCATAGCCCGATCACGAGGGCATCTCCTGCGCCCACGTTGCGCCCAGCCACGTCGCGCAGGTAGCCCAACTGAAACCCCAGCCCCTTGGCGAGCCAGAAGATGGTCGAAACTTGGGCCTTGTAAAGATCGAATCGCGGCTCGATCAGCGGGTTGGTGGCCCGCTCGGGCGGCTGAAGGCTGCCCAAGCCCCGTATCGCGAACAACTGACCGGCTACCGTAACGCGGCTGCTCAAGTGCATCCCCACCGCTCCTTCGCCCCGGAGCTGATCGGCCGGGCGCCCCCAGCGCTTCCGGTAGCCGCTTTCCAAAGCGACGTAGCCCCAGCGGCCGGCCACCGGGAAGCTCCGTCCCACGAGCAGGCTCCCCTCCAAGTCCGCTTGCCCGTTGCCCGGCCTCGGTCGCACCGAAGCCCCATAGGCAGGCGCCTTCGCCAGCACCTGCGCCGCCACTTGCCAGCCGTTTTCCGGGCCTCGGAGACTGCGTCGGATGCCGGCTTGGACGTCACCCAGGCCGGTGCTTTCCTGCTGTAACCAGCGGTCCCGATAGTTTAACCGCATGATCGGTGCAGTCACCACCAGCGTCCAAGCATCGGTCAGTCCCGCCTCAAACCAACCTTGGATGACCGCGCTGCGGAAGCGCCCCTGGTCGCCGAGAGGCCCTCGGCGCCCCTGCTCGTCAAAACGCTCCTCAGCCCGATAGGCGTGGGTGTGCCAGATCAGGATTCCGTGGCCCTTCTTTTGAGGCCACGCCGATCCGTAGGCCTCCCCGGCGAATATCGTGCTGAGCCCTGTAGCCGCCAGGGTCACCAGCCAAGCTCGCCTGCCGATCAAACAACCAGCATAGGCCATGGAAGACAACGCCTCTGCGAGTATAGTTCGACATTTCTTCAGATTTTCGTTACGGAGAAAGAGTTACGACTAGGTCTGCTCGATGAGTACTAGACGAGCGGATGGAGAACTTCCCATTTGGGCGGCCGCTACGCTACCCCGCAAAATCAGGGTACCGCGGTCGGAACTCCCTTGAATCTTCTCCAGCTTCGGGGCCGGGCAAAGCAGCTCCCATCCCCGGGCAAGCCGGCAACCGCTTCAGGCGCGCGGCTCAGCGTGTGCCTTTGCCGCCCGGCTGGGTTTTTCGCGCCGTGACCGTGATCTCGATGCGCGCCTTGCCCACCAGCGACGCCACTCCCACGGTCGTGCGCGTCGGACGCGGCTCCGGGAAGTATTTGACATAAACCGCGTTCATGCGCGGGAAAAGGCTCATATCTGTCAGATACACTTGGACCGACACCGCATCGGCAAAGCTCATGCCCGCCGCTTTGAGCACCAGCCCGATGTTGTCCAGACACTGGCGCACTTCCGCTTCGAAATCCTCAGGGATCTGCCCGGTTTTCAGATCGGCGCCGACCTGGCCGGAGATATAAAGCGTATCGCCCACCAGCAGGGCCGTGCTGAAAGGACGCCCGGCTGGGAACTCCGGCGGGTGAATCACGCGCTTTTCAGCCGCAGCGGAGGCGCCGAGAACCAGAGCAAAAAATCCCGTGACAAGACCCGACATTCTCGCTCGCATGGCGTCATAATAACTCGAGTACCAGGCCAGTTGCATCGGATCTAGTACCCTGGTTCCCCCGCAAAATGTATCCATTGGCCTATAGGCAGCGGGTGGTCACCTGAGGCATTCTGAGAACGAGGAGCATACGCGGAGATGGAACCGGCAGGAGGAGTAACCCGGAGACGGCTGGAAAGGCGAGCCGCCACGCGCTTCCCGATCCAGCAAGAGGTCCGCTTCAAGCTCTTCCACAGGAACGGGTTGGCGATCGGGCTGGGCAAGACCGTCAACATGAGCTCGCGCGGGCTGCTGATAGAAACGGAACATCCCTTGGCGCCCGGTGACCGCCTGGAGGTCTCCGTGAACTGGCCGGTGCGGCTGGACAACCAGTGCCCACTCAAGTTGGTGGCCACGGGCCGCGTGGTGCGCGCGCAGCCGGGCAAGGCAGCCATCCTGATCGAACGCTACGAGTTCCGCACCCAGGGCAGCGGAACGCTTGCTGCCAACGGCCACAGTTGAGCTGCACCTTGACTGCACCCCGGCCAGCCCGAGCCCGCCGCGACGCCACCGGAACATCGCGGCAGCGATCTGGGTGGCTGACGTGCGTGCGCAGGGAGGCGCGCCGTAGACAGTCGCGCGCGGCATGGTTGCCGGCGCCCCGCTGGGCCGACTCGCGGCCGCAGCCTTGCGGCTCCAAGCAGCCCTCTCGTATCATGAGGTATCCGCCCCATGATTCCCGAGCATATCCCGGAAGGACTCACCTTTGACGACGTGTTGCTGGTCCCGGCGCGCAGCGCCGTGTTGCCCTCGCAAGTGGACACGCGCACGCGGCTGAGCCGCCATATCGAGCTGAACATCCCCATCGTCAGCGCGGCCATGGACACGGTCACCGAGGCCCAGCTCGCCATCGCGCTGGCCCGTGAGGGCGGCATCGGCATCATCCACCGCAACCAGTCCATCGAGCGGCAGGCCGAGGAAGTGGACCGGGTCAAGCGCAGCGAGGCGGGAATGATCGTGGACCCGGTCACCATGTCGCCCGAACAGCCCATTCGCGAGGCGCTCGAGGTGATGAAGCGCTATCGGATCTCCGGCGTTCCCGTCACCCGCAACGGGAAGCTGGTGGGAATCCTGACCAACCGCGATCTGCGTTTCGAGACGGAGCTCGACCAGCCTATCGCCAACGTGATGACGCGCGAGAACCTCATCACCGTGCCGGTGGGGACCACGCTGGAAGAGGCCGAGCGCATCCTGCACCGTCACCGTATCGAAAAGCTCCTGGTGGTGGACGAGGAATACAACCTTAAGGGCCTGATCACGGTCAAGGACATCCAGAAGAAGCTGAAGTATCCCAATGCGGCCAAGGACGCTCAGGGACGGCTGCGGGTAGGAGCCGCCATCGGCGTCACCGGCGACTACTTGGAGCGCGCGCAGGAGCTGGTGCGCAAGAAGGTGGACGTGCTCGTGATTGACAGCGCCCACGCGCACAGCGAGCGGGTGATGGAGGCCGTACGCAGCATCCGGCGGAAGCTGCCCGACGTGGAGCTCATCGCGGGCAACGTGGCCACCTACGAAGGCGCCGCCGACCTCATCGCTCTGGACGTGGACGCGATCAAGGTCGGCATCGGCCCGGGCTCCATCTGCACCACCCGGGTGGTCACCGGCGCGGGCGTGCCGCAGCTCACTGCGATCGCCGAATGCGCCAAAGCTGCGCGGCCCGCCGGCATTCCCATCATCGCCGACGGCGGCATCAAATACTCCGGCGACATCACCAAGGCCATCGCAGCCGGCGCCGATACGGTCATGATCGGCAGCCTGTTCGCGGGCACCGACGAAAGCCCGGGCGAGCTGATTCTCTATCAGGGCCGCACCTTCAAGAGCTACCGCGGCATGGGCTCGTTGGGCGCCATGGTCGGCTCGGGCGCCGATCGCTACGGGCAGGAAGGCAGCGGCAAGCTCGTTCCCGAGGGCATCGAGGGCCGCGTGCCGAGCAAAGGGCCGCTGGCGGAGCTGGTCTTCCAGCTCGTGGGCGGGCTCAAAGCAGGCATGGGCTATTGCGGCTGCGCCACCATCCGCGAGCTACAGGAGAAGGCGCGCTTCCTGCGCATCACGCCCGCTGGCCTGCGCGAAAGCCACGTACACGACGTCATCATCACCAAGGAAGCGCCCAACTACCGGCTGGAGCCGTGAGGCCACGGCAACCCCGCGCGGCGACGCTGCTCGCGTGAATCCGCGCCTGGAGCAGCGGCCGGATGCGGGCAACACAGGCGCGACGTTCCCCGCGGACCAGCGTGCTGACACTGCAGGCGGACCAGCCAGCGGCGTTACAAGCGCAGGTCGTAGCCGAGCTCGCGCAGGCCCTCGATGATGCGGGCGCGGATCTGCCCGGCTTCCTCCAGCGAAATGGTGTGGTCCCACGCCCCCACGCGCAGCCGGAACGAAACGCTCTGACAGCCTTCGGGAATCGGCGGGCCGCTGTAGGTGCGCAGGAACTCGATCGAATCCAGCCACTCGCCCGCCAGCCGCACCAGATGCTTCTCGATCTCACCGATCAGCGCGCGCTGGGGAGCAATCACGGACAAATCGAAGGCGCTGGTCGGGAAGCGACGGATGGGCCGGTACCGCTTCTCCACCGGCCCGAGTTGGTGAACCTGCTCGAGATTTAGGTCGAGCAGCGCGGCGCGACCGGTGAGCAACGACGGGTGCAGCTCGAATAGCCTCCCCACCACGACCCCGCGCCATAGAATGTCCCCGGCGCGCGCCGGATGCTCGAAGCGACGGGCGGCCGCCGGTCTGACCTCGGCGCCCTCAAGCAGGCACTGCGCCACCCGCACCAGCTCGTAAAGATTCTCGTCCCCGTCCTGGCGCGAGTAAATGGCGGCCACGGCGTGATGCAGCTCGCGCGGCGGGCCGCCATCCTGCTTGTGAATCTCGCGCCCGATCTCGAAAAGTCGGAAGGATTCCAGGTGCTTGCTGTTCTCGACCAAATTGCGGTAAACCAGCGGCACCAGGCTGCGCCTCATGAGCTTCTGCTCGGGCGAGATCGGGTTGGCCACCGCCAGATGTTGCTCCGGGTCCAGATCGAACAGGCGCGCCACCTCTTCGCCGTAAAACGAGTAGTTGTGCACTTCGGTGAACCCTTGGGCCGCGAACGCCTGCCGCACGCTTCTGAGGAAAGCCCGCATGGGGTCCTGCGCAGGCGCCGTGCAAGCCACGTGCGGCGGCTGGGGCGTGATCGTGTCATAGCCGATCATGCGGCCCACTTCCTCGACCAGATCGTCCTTGATCGAAATGTCACGCGTCGCGCGCCAGGTGGGCGGGGTAACCAGGAAAACACGCGGGGAGGCCTCGCGGACAATGAAACAAAGCCGTTCCAGAATGTCGCGAGCTTCGGCCGCGGGCACTGCCCGGCCCAGCTTGCGCGCCAGCCACTCCAGCGGCAGCTCGATCGGCGCCGGGGGCGCCCACGGCCCCCGGCAATCGGCCAGCCCACCCACCAGCCGGATGCCCGGCGAAACCTGCTCGAAAAGCTCCCAGGCCCGCGCCAGCCCGCGCACCGTGTTTTCAGGATCCTGTGCCTTCTCGAAGCGCATCGAGGCATCCGTACGCAGCTTGAGCCGGGCCGAGGTCTTTCGGATCGAGGAGGCCTGGAAGCAGGCGCTCTCCAGTACGACGCGCCGC
>JBMFPL010000185.1:0-7134 GCA_049969115.1 Bryobacteraceae bacterium
GCCGGTGACCCCGAGCAGCACCTGGTGGGGCTCCCCGTCGAGCACACCACGCACCAGTTGGTCAATGGCCTGCTGCTGGTCGCCACGCGGCTGGTAGTTGACGGCGAGCCGGAAACCCATCCCTGGTTCCAGTATACTGGCGCCCGCGCAGGGCCATGTACCGCGGGCGCGGTGGGCATCGCCGCAGGGTTTTGCGGACGGGGGCGCGGTCAGCGCTCCGGGTACGAGAGCCGGGGCCTTGGCGGTTGCGCGAAGCCAGGGGCGGGAGCGGCGTTGACACGATGGTGAGGGGATGGTAGACTGGGCTTCGATTTGAATTTCGAGGCTGCATTAATATGCAACTAGCGCCTAACCTCCTTGTGGATGCGCTCCGCGAGCGCTCGCGCTGGATCAGGCGCCGCAGCCTGCGCATGGTGCATCGCGCCGGATTCGGTCACCCGGGCGCTGACCTTTCCGCCGCTGACATCCTGGCCGTGCTGTATTTCGCTGTCCTGCGCGTGGACCCGCGCAACCCGCAGGCGCCCGGCCGCGACCGGTTCATCCTCAGCAAGGGCCATGGCTCGGCCGCCCTGTACGCCACGCTTGCCGCGGCAGGCTTCATCGCCGAGCAGCAGCTCGACGCTTACCTGCTGCCGCTTTCCCCCTCGACGGCCACCCGGATCGCAACAGGGTTCCCGGCGTCGAGGCTAACACCGGCTCGCTGGGCCATGGGTTGCCCATAGCCACGGGAGCGGCGCTGGCCGCCAGGATGGACGGTGCCGACTGGCGCGTCTTCGTACTGACAGGCGACGGGGAACTCCAGGAGGGCAGCAACTGGGAGGCGGTCATGGCGGCCGCCCATTACGCTCTCGACAACCTTGTGCTGATCGTGGACCGCAACGGCCTCCAGCAGGGCGACGCCACCGAACGCACCATCCGGCTGGAACCGCTGGCCGAGAAATTCCGCGCCTTTGGCTGGGCGGTGGTGGAGGCCGACGGGCACGATCACGCGGCCTTGCTGGCGTTGTTCCAGCGGCTGCCACTGCAACCGGGCAGGCCCAGTTGCATCATTGCCCGGACGGTGAAGGGCGAGGGGGTTTCCTTCATGGAAAACCGCATCGAGTGGCATCACGGCAGACTTTCCGACCAGCAGTTGGAACGGGCTCTGCGGGAACTCGGGGGCGCGGCCGATGCCTGAGCTGTACGATTGCCGCCAGGCCTTCGGTCAAACTCTGGCCGAACTGGTTGCCAGCGACCCGCGCGTGGTCGTAGTGACCAACGATTCCGTGGGTTCCTCCAATATCGCCCACATCCGCGCGCGCTTTCCCGAGCGTGTCATCAACCTCGGCATCGCCGAGCAGAACATGATCGGCGTAGGCGCGGGCCTGGCCAACGGCGGCAAGATTCCTTTTCTGTGCGGCGCGTCCTGTTTTCTGACCGGGCGCGCGCTGGAGCAGATCAAAGTGGACCTGGCTTACGCGCGGAGCAACGTCAAGGTGTGCGGCATGTCAGCGGGGCTGGCCTACGGCGCCCTGGGAGCCACGCATCATTCGATCGAAGATCTGGCCTGCACACGCGCCATTGCCGGCCTGACGGTGATCGTTCCCGCCGATTCTGATGAAACCGCCCAGGCGGTGCGCGCGGCGGCGGCCCTGGAGGGACCGGTTTACCTGCGCCTGAGCCGCATGCCTGTGCCCGCGGTCCACCCGCAGGGCTACCGCTTCCGGATCGGGCGCGCGGCAAAGCTGCGAGAGGGCGCCGATGTAGCGCTGATCGCCGCCGGAACAATGGTGTCGCGAGCGCTCGATGCGGCGGGGTTGCTTGCCGGCCAGAGTGTTTCCGCGCTCGTGCTGAACATGTCCACTCTCCAGCCGCTGGATCTGGAGGCCGTCGCGGAGGCCGCTGCGACCGGGGCGATCGTCACCGTCGAGGAACACTCGGTGCGCGGCGGGCTGGGCGGGGCGGTGGCCGAAGCGGTGGTGAGCATGCGTCCCGTTCCCATGAAGATCCTGGGAGTCCCGGGCGTGTTCGCTCCCACCGGGCCGGCCGAGTTCCTGCTGGAGTACTTCGGGCTGACCGCGGAGGGGATCTGCCGCACCGCCCTGGAACTGCTGGAAAGGAGATTTCAGGATGCCCGCGCGACTGGTTCTCGCCATTGACCAGGGTACGACCAACACCAAGGCCCTGCTGCTCGACGCGGCAGGCAAGGTGGTCGCCCGCGCCTCGCGGCCCCTCTCCATTTCCTTCCCCCGCCCGGGATGGGTCGAGCAGGACGCGGAAGCTCTCTGGCGCAGCGTGCTGGAGGCGGCCGGGGAATGCCTGGCGCGAGCAGGTGATCCGCCGCTGGCAGCCCTCGGCGTCACCAACCAGCGCGAGTCGGTCGTGGTGTGGGAGCGCGACACGGGCCGCCCGGCCGGGCCATGCGTCGTCTGGCAGTGTCGCCGTTCGGAAAGCCTGTGTGAACAACTGCGGCGCCGCGGCGCCGAACCGCTGGTCGCAGAACGCACGGGCCTTGCGCTGGACCCACTGTTTTCCGCGAGCAAGATCAGGTGGCTGCTGGATAACATTCCCGACGGCTGGTCCAAGGCGCGCGACGGCGCCCTCTGCGCTGGCACGGTGGACAGTTGGTTGCTCTGGAAGCTTACCGGGGGTGCGATTCACCCCTGCGACGCAACTAACGCCTCTCGCACGCAGCTTCTGGATGTCCGCCGTGTGGCCTGGGATCCCGATCTGCTCGAGCTATTCGGTGTGCCTCGCGCCATCCTCCCCGAAGTCCGGCCTTCCAGCGGCACTTTCGGCGAAACGGTTCCCGCGAGCGGGTTACCTGCGGGCACGCCGGTAGCGGCCATGATCGGCGATTCCCATGCGGCGCTGTTCGGCCATGCCGCCTTCCGGCCAGGCGCGGTCAAGGCAACCTATGGCACGGGGACCTCGCTGATGACCCTGACCGGAGCGCCGGTTCTGTCACGCGGCGGCCTTTCCACGACCATCGCCTGGTGGCAAGGCCCTGCGGCCACCTACGCGCTGGAGGGCAACATCTTCGCCACCGGGAGCGCCATCCAGTGGCTGGGAGAGTTCCTGGGGCTGGCCGATCCCGCGCATGACGCGGCGGTGCTGGCCGAAAAGGGCAGGGCCGTCGAGGGCCTCTATGTGGTTCCTGCCTTTACAGGCCTGGGTGCGCCCTACTGGGATGCGCGGGCCCGCGGCCTCATCACCGGGCTGACGCGCGGGGTGACGCCGGCTCAGGTGGCCCGCGCCACGCTGGAATCCATCGCCTACCAAGTGCGTGACGTTTTCGATGTCATGGCGCGCGAGGCGGGCGGCGAGCTTCCCGCGCTCATGGCTGACGGCGGCGCCAGCCGCAATGATTCGCTGATGCAGTTCCAGGCCGACATCCTCGGGCGACCCGTAGTGCGCAATCTCTCCACCGATCTTTCGGCCCTCGGAGCGGCGTGGCTGGTGGGGCTGGCGCTGGGCGTGTGGAGCTCGCTGGAGGAACTGGAGGGGTTGCCGCGGCAGGAGGATCGCTTCGAGCCGCGCATGCCCGAAGTGGAGCGCGAGGCTCGCTACGCGGGCTGGCGCGAAGCCGTGGCGCGGGCTCGCTTGCACGCCGGGGCCGGTCGCGCGGGCGATCAGTGCGGGTACGGGACGTAAAATCGTAGCCATGGCCCGGCTCGACGAGTTGCGCTTGATGGTCAAGGTGGCCCGCATGTACTACCAGCAGGGACTCACGCAGAACGAGATCATGGACCGCTTGCACATTCACCAGTCCACGGTCTCGCGCCTGCTGAAGCGGGCCGAACGCGAGGGCATCGTGCGCGTGGTCATCAACGCGCCCCCGGGCATCCACGCTGAGCTGGAAGAGGCTTTGCAGTCCGCTTACGGCCTCAAGGATGCCGTGGTGGTGGAGACTGGCGAGGACGAGGACCAGATCGTGCGGGATCTGGGCGCGGCCGCCGCCTTCGTGCTGGAGAACACGCTTAAGCCCGGCGAGGTAATCGGGATCTCGTGCTGGAGCGCGGCCCTGCTGGCCATGGTGGACGCGATGCACCCCACCAGCCGGGCGCCGGGCGCGCGCGTCGTGCAGATTCTGGGCGGCGTGGGCAGCCCTGGAGCGCCCACCCATGCCACGATCATGACCCGGCGGCTAGCCGCGCTGATCGGCGCCGAGATCACGTTGCTCCCCGCCCCGGGCGTGGTCGGTTCCCCGCAGGCCAGGCGAATCCTCATGCAGGATCCCTTCGTGCAAGAGGCGGTGGAGTGGTTCAAATCCGTAACGCTGGCGCTGGTGGGAATCGGTTCGGTGGAGCCTTCCAAGATGCTGGCCGCCAGCGGGAACGTGTTCTCCAGCGACGAGCTGAAGCTGCTCAGCAGCAAGGCGGCGGTGGGCGACATCTGCCTGCGCTTCTTCGATGCGGCGGGCCGGCCAGTCATCACCCCGCTGAACGACCGCGTGATCAGCATGGAACTGGCCCAACTGCGACGCGTGCCGCGCGTGATCGGGGTGGCAGGGGGGAAGCGCAAGACCGCGGCCATTCGCGGCGCCCTGGCGGGCAAGTGGATCAACGTGCTCATTACGGACCGCGCCACCGCCGAGCGTCTGCTGGAGGAAAGAAGCCTGAGCGCGGCGCGCGCCGTACAGGTCCCGGCGACCCGGCAGCGCAGCCGCAGATCATGAACGGCCGCTCCCGAACCGAGGAGGAAGCAACATGGCCATGACCCTGGCCGTCATCATCGGCAAGCGCGATTTTTTCCCCGACAGCCTGGTCGGCGAAGCGCGGCGCGACATCCTCGCGTTGTTCCAGCAAATGCAGATCCAACCCGTCGTGCTGGGGGAAAGCGACACCAAGCTGGGCTCGGTGGAAACCTGGGAGCACGCTAAACGCTGCGCCAGCCTGTTCCGCGCCCACCGCGATCGCTTAGACGGGGTGCTGGTTTCGCTGCCCAACTTCGGGGACGAGAAAGGGATCGCGGACACCCTGAGGCTTTCGGACCTGAGGGTTCCTGTTCTGGTTCAGGCCTGCCCGGACGATCTGGACGAGCTTGGCGTCGAGCGCCGACGCGACGCATTCTGCGGGAAGATCTCGGTCTGCAACAACCTGCGCCAGTACGGCATTCCGTACACCCTCACTAGCCTGCACACCGACCGGATCCTGGGCGACAGCTTCCGGCGCGACCTGGACCGCTTCCTGGCCGTGTGCCGCGTAGTGCGCGGCTTGCGGGGAGCGCGCATCGGCGCGGTAGGTGCGCGCCCGGGCACCTTCAACACCACCCGCTATAGCGAGAAGCTGCTGGAGGCGGCTGGCATCAGCGTGACCACGCTGGATCTTTCCGAAGTGCTGGGTGAAGCCGGGCGGATCGCGGAGGACGACGCCCGCGTGCGCGGCAAGCTGGAGCAGATCCGGGATTACGCGGATGCATCCGCCCTCCCTGGGGATTCGCTGGTGCGCATGGCCAGGCTGGCGGTGGTGCTGGAAGCGTGGATGGCCGAGAACGACTTGCATGCCACCGCGTTGCAGTGCTGGAGTTCGCTCCAGAAGAACTACGGCGTCAACTGCTGCACGCTGATGAGCATGATGAGCGAGAAGCTGATGCCCAGCGCCTGCGAGGTGGACGTCACCGGAGCCATCTCCATGTACGCGTTGCAATTGGCTTCGGGCCGGCCCAGCGCGCTGGTGGACTGGAACAACAACTATGGTGGGCACCCCGACAAGTGCGTGCTGTTTCATTGCGGCAACGCGGCAACTGGCCGAAGACGTATCTGCCCGGGGCGGTCATAGGCGCGGCGCCCATTCTGGGATCGGTGTTGGGTGAGCAGAACACCTACGGCGCGCTGGCCGGCCGCGCGCCGGCCGGTCCGGTGACCTTCGCCCGCGTCAGCACGGACGACCGGGCAGGCCGCATACGGGCTTATGTCGCCGAGGGCCGGCTCACTGACGACCCGTTGGCCACCTTCGGCAGCTGCGCCGTGGCCGAGGTTGCCGGGTTGCAGAAGCTGCTGCGTTACATTTGCCAGCAGGGCTTCGAGCACCACGTGGCCATCAACCTTTCCCAGTGTGCGTGGGCGGTGGGCGAGGCTTTCGGCAATTACCTCGGCTGGGAGACCTGGCTGCACGGCCAGCAGAACGATTGAAGAACTCTGCCGGGTTTGCGCGCCGCAAGGCGGATCTGGGCGTGGGCCGCGCTCGCGTCAGCAAGTGCGACCTCGACCAGGAGGAGCGCGGGCGCGCCTGTAGCGCCCACTGCCTCTGCGAGCGCACGACCGACGCGGTCGCAGAACCGGGCGGGTTCGTGTACGCGCAGGCAAGAGGCATCCCGGTCTGCGATGAGCCCTACCGGCCAGGCAGGATGGGCGGCCACGAAGGCGCGCAGGGTCCGGTCGAGCGCTTCCAGCAAGGAGGCAGGCACAGGGCACGACTCCAACGTCCCCGGAGCCCTGCGTCGTGCTTCGATGGCCGCCACTCCCGCAGCTTATCGGCCGGGAACTGGCATCCTTGAGCCGGCAGCGCCGGGCTTCACAGCTCACGCCGGCCCGCCAGGCGCACTCCGGCTTTTTGCCAGGCTTCGAAAACCTCGGGCGCAGTGAGGGCGGCCAGCTCGCGCTCGCGACTTTGCTTGAGGCGAGTGCGGGCGGAGGCCAGCTCGGGTCCGCAGCGCCCCGGGTGGCACATGAACTCGGTGGCGCCCTCGGGCAGCGCGTGAATCATGGCCACCAGATCGCTGGCCCCGAAGCGGCCGGTCATGCGTAGGCCGGCGAAGTAATCGGTCGCCCGGCAGCCGCTGCCAGCCAGCCTGCGATCGAACCCGGGGCGCAGCAGCTCGAGGAACCGGCTGAACAGGCGATCGCGCCAGGGCGCCGGCGGTTCGCCGGGCCAGCGCCAATCGAAGGGCCGGCGGATCCAACGGATCCCGTACTCGCTCGCCAGTCGCAGAACGGCCTCGAGCACTTGCGGGATCAAGTGCGTGTGTTTGTGGGTGTCCAGGTGTACGGGGCGGATGCCCGCGGCGAGGATGTGTTCCAGTTGCGCCTTCAGCTCTTCGTATACCGGCAGGCGCCGCCTGGCCAGCACGCCCAGCAGGTCACGCAATGTGGGCGGTAGCGGTCGCCCGTCGAGCGCCGAGGGCATGCCCACCAGGGCAAGGTGCGCGCCTACC
>JBMFPL010000186.1:0-7134 GCA_049969115.1 Bryobacteraceae bacterium
GGAAGGCGGCGGGATCACCTGGCACGTGGACCAGCAGGTCTACACCTTCCCGGAGCGCAATTACGGCAACCTTCTGCGGCCGATCCTGGGCCAGACGCTGTTTCTCGACCGCGGCAACGAATCGCTGGACGCGCGGGGCTCCAGCCGCTTCGCCCGCGGCTCGTTGCGCGCGCGGCCTGCGGAGTGGGCGGAACTGGCGGGCCAGTTCCAGTTCAGTCAGCCGGACAGCAAGACGCAATACCGCCAGAACAATTCCGGCAGCTTCGTCAATTTCGCGCTGTTGCGTTTTTACAGCGGCGAGCTGGTCTCGGCGGAGGCCAGGGCGAAGCAGCCCCACTCCTCAGCCAGCTTCGGCGCCGAACTGCGGCCCTTCAAGCGCCTGCGCGTCATCGAAAGCTGGTTGACGGATCGCCTGCACGATGCCGGCTTTGCCCTGCTGACGGATCGGCTGCTGGCCGGCGATCAGACCCTGGATGCCCCCACGGTGGCTGCGGCCGAGCGGCTGGTTCTCAACTACAACCAGCAGGAAGTGCTGCTGGTGGTCGAGGCCACCCGGCGCCTGTCCTTGCGCGGCGGCCACCGCTACGTCTGGGGCGAGGCCCGCACGCCCGACCCTCTGTTTGTTTTGCCCGGCCCAGGCCCCAAGCCCGAGCTGCGCCGGCACGTCGCACTGGCGGGAGGCAGTTTTTTGGCGGGCCAGCGTCTGCGTGTGACCGCCGACCTGGAGGCCTCGCCCGGTGACCGCTCCTACTTTCGCACCAGCCTCCACCGCTACCAGCGGGGGAAAGTCCGGGCGCGCTACCAAGCCCTCTCCTCGCTGCTGATCTCGGCCAACTTCAGTGTGCTCAACAACCAGAATCCCACCCCTGGCATCGCCTACGATTTCCTGAGCCGGCAGAACACGCTGGGCTTGCAATGGAGCCCGGCCGGGGGCAAGTGGATCAGCCTGCTGGCCGAGTACACCCGCTACACGCAGCGTTCCAACCTGAGCTGGCGTGACCCCGGCGCCGCGCGCAGCGAGCTGTCGGCCTATCGAGACAATGGCCACGCGGGGACGGGCCTGCTGGAAATCGGTTTGCCAGGTCGCGGCAGCGTCCAGCCTCGAGTCAGCGTGGGAGGGTCGTTGGTTGCCGCAAGCGGTACGCGACCCGCCCGCTTCTACCAGCCGGTGGGACGGCTGGCAGTCCCGTTTGGCCGCCATGGCTCCTGGTTCGGCGAGTGGCGCTGGTACGCGCTGACGCAGCCGCTCTACCTCTACGAAGGTTTCCGGAACCACCAGTTGGTCACCGGGCTGCGTCTGACGATGTAGTGGCGACCGGGCCGGCTTGGCTCGCCACGCGCGAAATCGCTCGCACCAACCGCCGGTACGGGATCTGTTCCAGGGAGTCGAACGACAGCCACTCGCCTTCGCGGGCGCTGGAGTAGAACCATCGCGCCAGCAGCGCCAGGTGCTCTTCGCGCCGCTTCGAGGGCAGGCGCTCGGGCGCGAGGTTCGCCACCAAGTCGCGCAAGCGCTGGTCCAGGGGCTGGCCCGCGCCTGCTTGGGGGCGGCAATCCAGCCGCACAGGCGGCTGCCAGCAGCCCCGGACGACAAACCAGAGGACGACCACGCCCGGCTCCACGGACTGGGTGACGGCGACGCCGCACAGTCGCTCGATGTCGGCCGCCAGTTCCCCGCGCAGTCTCATCGTTTCTTCGATCTTCTGGATCCGCCGGTGCTGGCGCGCGGCTTCCTCGAAGTTGCATTCCTGGCTGAGGCGCTCGCGGGCCGCCAGCAGCACGTCCAGAAGGGACCTGCCTTGCGTGCGCAGGAATTGGAGGACCCGCTCGACCTCGCTGCGATATTCTTCGGGCGTCACCGCCTGCTGGCAGGGCCGCAGGCACAGGTTCATTTCGCCGTAAATGCAACCCGGGTGCGAAGGCGCCGGCTCGAGGTCTTCCTCGCAGCGCCGCATCTGGAAAAGATCGAGAAACTTGTTGCGGAAGTTCTCGGCCGCTGCGCGCGTGGGGAAGGGACCGTAATAAAGCGCCTGCGCGCTGCCCAGCCGCGTGGTGATCTGGCTCCGCGGAAACGCATTGCTGAGCACGATCTTCAGATACGGCGGCGGCCTCAGCTTGATGCGCACCCGGTAGTCTTCGGGAAAGTGTTGCGCCGCCAGCTCGTAAAGGATCAGGCTCGCTTCGAGACCCGATCCGGCAAGCCAGTAGCGCACGCGGGCCGCGACTTCACGCAAGTTCAGCCAGCGACTGGCGGCGCTGTCGGGTCGCAGCAGGCGACGAAGCCGGCAGCGCAGCAACGTGGTCCGACTCAGGTAGGGCGCGCCATCTCGCGTCTCAATCAGGAAGACCGCCGGGCGGTCGGGGACGCGGCTCAGCAGCGATTCGATCGCTTCGTCCCCTCCGGCGAGCTCGAGCGTTTCGGGTTGGCCGGCGAACATGGCATTGCGCTCGGGCCTCAAGCCGCCGCCAGTTGGGGAGGCCTCCGGCGGTGCCAGTCCGTGACCCGCTGGAACTCGCGGCCCACAGCCAGCAACATGTTCTCGGAGAAGGGACGGCCCACGAGCTGGAGGGCGACGGGGAGCGATTCGGCAAAGCCGCAGGGAAGCACGAGGGCGGGAAGCCCAGCCAGGTTCCCCGCCGCGCCCAGGTCAGCGAGTCCACGGTCCTTGGGTCGCGCGTCTCGAGAACGAGACTGGTCGAGCGGCTCGGAGATCGGCGGCGCGGGACCGAATCGTGCGGGCGAAACCAGCAGATCAACGTCGGCCAGGAGCGTGCGCAGCTCCTGCTGGATCAGGCGCCGGACGCGCATGGCGCGGAGGTAATCGCGGGCGCTGACCTCGAGTCCGGCTTTCAACCCGGCGATCTGGTGGGCATCGGCCAGTTCGTTGACCTTGCCGCTGGCGATCAAATCTTCGAAGGCTGCCGATCCCTCGGTGTCTATGATCAGGCCGGCCACCGCAGAGTACGGGTAGTCGGGAAGCCTGACTTCCTTGCACTGCAAGCCGAGGGCACGCAGCGTTTCGAGCGACTCCAGAAAGGCCGGCCGCGCAGCAGGCTCGGCCCATTCCTGAAAATCCACCGGTGCGAATCCTACACGCAGCGACTTGAGCGGCGGCGCGTACTGGGGAGCGTAGTAAAAGCTCTTCCCCGCAGAACCGGGGTCCTGCCAGTCGCCCCCGGAGATCGCCTGGAGCACGAGGCCGCAATCCTCGGCTGACCGGGCAAGCGGGCCGATCTTGTCCATGGTCCACGATAGCGCCATGGCGCCATACCGGCTGACCAGGCCGTAGGTGGGCCGAAGACCCGTGACGCCACAGTAGGCCGACGGCGTCGTGATCGAGCCCCAAGTTTCGGACCCCAAAGCAAAGCAGACCAGACCAGCGGCTACGGCAGCGCCCGAGCCGCTCGAGGACCCTCCCGCCCACCGAGCGGTATCCCAGGGGTTGAGGCAGGGGCCGTGCATCGAAGCAGAGGCCCAGCGGTACCCGCCTCCGCCCGCCAGCTCGATCATGGCAAGCTTGCCGGTGAGCACGGCCCCCACGCGCTCGAGCTTGCGCAGAACGGTGGCGGTGTAATCAAAGGTCTGCGTGGCGTAAGGGCGCGCCCCCCAAGTGGTCGGCGTGCGGGCGACGCTCAGCAGGTCCTTCGCGCCGAACGGGATTCCCTGCAACGGCCCGCGTAACCGTCCGCGCTTGATCTCCTCGTCCACCCTCTGGGCCTGTCGCAGGGCCTGGTCGCGCAGCAGCAGGGCGAGCGCGTTGTAGCGCGGCCCCAGTCTTTCCAGCCGATCGAGGAAGGCCCGCGCGAGCTCGACCGCGGAAAACTCCCGCTTGAGGAGGCGTGCATTGATTTTGGTGATGGTGGCGAAGAAGAGCTCCTGGTCAAAAGCAGCCATCAGGAAGCCCGGAACTGGAAAGCCGGCTCGGTGTTTTGCGGAAGGCGCACCTTTTTCAGGGCTTCGGCATTGCGGCGCAGGCGGTCGCGCGCGGCCGCCAGCAACTGGTCGGCGGTTTCTTGCTGACGAGCTCCGGCCTGCCCCACCGCCGCCCCCGGCGCCGCAAGCAGCCATCCAACTTGCCTGCGCGTCAGTTTCATACGCGTCACTCCGTCATTATAAGCGCGCCGCCAGCGCCTCACGGGCCGCCTTTTCCATGATCGCGCGCGGCGCCGGCTGCCCGGTCCAGATTTCGAACTGCCTGGCGGCCTGCTCGTTGAACATCTCCAGTCCGCAAATCACTTGCTTGCCCTGCTCACGGGCGCGCCGCAGCAGCAGCGTTTCCGCAGGGTTATAGACCATGTCGAAAACGATGTCAGCCGGGATGCGGTCAGGGAAGAAGCATTCGTCAACCTTGGGGTACATGCCGAGCGGCGTGGCGTGGATCAGGACGTCGAAGTGCCGGTCGCGCAGTTGCTCGCGAAGCAGGGGTTGGGCCCCGCACAGGCGCGCGAGCGCACGCACGCGGTCGGGATTGCGGCCGACGATAGCCAGCCTCGCGCCCGCGTCCACCAAGGTAAAGGCAGCCGCGCGAGCTGCCCCGCCATTGCCCACCAGCAGCACGGAAGCACCGGCCAGCTTGATCCTGCGCTCCAGGGGCACGCGCACGCCGTCCACGTCGGTGTTGGCGCCGCGCCAGCGGGCAGCGCGGCGCCAGACCGTGTTGACAGCGCCAATGCGGCGGGCCAGCGGTTCGACCCAGTCAAGATAGCGCAAGATTTTTTGCTTGTGCGGGATGGTCACGCTGAAGCCCGCTACGGGCAGCTTCTCCGCCATGGTCATGAAATCCCGCAGGCGGCCAGGGGGCACCTGAAAAGGCACGTAGACGGCGTCCAGCCTCTTTTGCTGGAATGCGCGATTGTGAACGTGAGGCGAAATGGAGTGTCCCACCGGATCGGCGATGACCCCGTAAATCTTGCTGCGGCGCGAGAGCCTGTCCACGTGATAAAGCTGCCGGAGCTCGCGGCCACAGACCTGGCCCGCCGCCGTGCCGTCGGCCCCGCTGGGAGCAGCGTACGTATAGCGTGCGCCGAAGGCTGGACTCAACACGCGGGTGGGGAAACCGATCTGTCCCATGGCCAGCGCCACCAGCGGCGTGCGCGAGTGGGTCCGGGCCAGCTCCAGCACGCGATAATTGTCCGAGGGCTTGCGCGCGGTGGTGACGACCTTGTAAAGGTCAGCCGGGATCCGCATGAGCCTGCGCAAAACGGGTTCCAATGCGGGCGTGCTTTCGTAGTTGTGGTAAGAAACGATCAGGTGGACCTTCCTTTGAAAGGCCGCCATTGCGCCGGGATGGGCTTCGGCCGACTCGATCTCGACATCCACCGCCTGCGCGCCTGCTTCCACCGCGGTCTCCAGCAAGCGGAGCTGTTCTTCCACGCTTCCCACGAAGCGGCCGTGGTTCTGGCGTCGCCGGCAGGTCGCCAGGAGCACGCACTCGGGGGTCTGCTCGCGCAGCCGGCGAATCAGGGGAATACCCTGCACCGGATCGGGTAGGTAGTCAAGCCGGAGCTCGAGGAAGGTCTCTCCCTGCTCCAGTTCGCGGCGGGCGTGTTCAAGCAGCTTTTCGGGATCGGGGAATCCGAGGGCCACGGCAATGCGCGGCAGGCACAAAGTCGGCATCGGAAACGTGTTCTACCATAGCATGGAGTCAGCAGCGCCGGGGAAGGGTGTGCGGCCGGGACAGCCACCCACCCCGCACAAGCTTCAGGAAGACTTCTTGCGCCGGCTCGGCGCCGCCGTTGCGGGAAGCCCGAGCTCTTTCAGGCGTGCGCGGGCCTTGGCCGCGGTTTCCGAGGCGGGCCAGCGAGAGATGATGGTGCGGAACTCCTGGGCGGCTTTGGTTCGCTCTCCCATCTTGAGCAGGGTCTGGCCCTTCATGTACATGGCGTCGCGCGTTTTCACGTTCTCCGGGTACTTTTCCAGCACCAGATCGAAGGCGCGCAGCGCGGAGTCGAGGTCCCCGCGGTTGTAATAAATCTCGCCGATGTAGTACTGGGCATGGGGAGCGGTTTCCGTCTGGCCGAAGTACTTGAGGTAGTCCGTGAACTCCTGCAAGGCAAGGTCGTAGTTGCCCGCGTTCATGTCGCGCATGGCGTTGGCGTAAAGGGATTCTGCGGTGACTCCCGGGGGCGACCCGGCAGTTGCCCCGAGGGCAGGAGGCGCCGGCGGGGCCTGAAGCACCTTGACCGTGTTCCCCAAGTCCACGATGCGCTGTTCAAGTTTGCCCATGCGGGCGTTCAGTTCGGCTATGGTCTCGCGCAAGGCCTGGAATTCGGTCGCCATCTGATCCACCTTGGTGGAGGCGTTCGCGATCGGCTGCACCAAGGTCTTTTCTTGTTCCCGCAACCGCTCGCGAACGTTGTTCTCGAGGACCGCCACCGTGGTGTTCATCTTGTTGACGCTGTCCAGCGTCTGCTGCACCAGGACGCGCAAGGCGGCCAGGTTTTCGTCGAGCGACCGTTGCATCTGGCGCACCTGGTCGCCCAGCAAGGCTACGTCGCGCTGCAACTCACGGATCTCGCGGCTCTGGCCGGATGCCAGCAGCGGCAGCATCAGCGCTATCGCAATCACATACGCCTTGACCTTCATGGCGATTCATGCTCCCGTCGCCGGGCCCAGCGCCCCCAGACCCAGCTCTCGTTGCCAATGCGAGCGGAAGGCGGGGGCCGCATTCCGGAGGCGACCCCCGCCACAACGATTCATCAGGTGCCGGGCACAAAGTGCACGCGGCGGTTCTTCTGCCAGCACTCTTCGTTGTGCTCGGTGCACTGCGGCCTTTCCTTGCCGTAGCTGATGGTCTTCAGCTTGTCGGCAGGCACGCCGAGCTGCACCAGGAATTCCTTGGCAGCCGTCGCGCGGCGATCGCCCAGGCCCATGTTGTACTCCGCCGAGCCGCGCTCGTCGCAGTGGCCTTCGATGACCACGGTCGCGGTGGGGAACTCCTGGAAGATCCGCTTGAGCGCGTCGGCGTTGCGGGTGAGCGTGGCCCTGGCGTCCTCGCGAATGTCGCTCTTGTCAAAGTCGAAGTAAGCGTCCTGGACCTCGCTCGCCAGCACCTCGCCCAGAGATCGCTTGGGCGGGGCAGGAGGCGGCGGGGGTGGCGGCGGCACGGTCACCGTCACCGTAGCGCTGGAAGT
>JBMFPL010000187.1:0-7110 GCA_049969115.1 Bryobacteraceae bacterium
GGCAGGCTTCAGGACGCCCAGGAACAGGAAGACGTCAATGTAATCCGTGCGAAGCTGGCGCAGCCGCCGCTCCAACGCTTTGCGCAGGTCCGGGCGGCGCCAGGGGAAGTTGTAGGCGCCCGTGGCGATCACGCATTGCTCGCGGCGATCGGCTGGGAGTTCGCGCAGGACGCGAATCATCTGCCGATCCCAGCCATAGCAGAACAGGAAGTTGAACCCCGCATCGAGCGCCCGGCGCACGGCGTCCGTCCCGGGCCAGTAACTGGCCGAGAAGCCCAGGCGGAACACGCGCGGTCCTTGCCGGCCGAAGCGACAATGGGTGAAGCTGTCCGGCAATCCACCCCTATGCTAAGCGCTGGCGGCCACCGCCCGCAATGAACCCGACAAACGAGGCGGGCTCGCCACGCCGGTCCCGGCCGCGACCTCTACTTCCACTGTCGCCGGGGCGTCGTTGATCGAAGGCGCGGGCCATTCACTATAATCGCAGAGTGCCCTGCGATCGCATGACCCACGTGCGCTGGTGGACACTGGCGCTGTTGTTTTTCGCCACCACGATCAACTACCTGGACCGCATTGTGCTCTCGGTGCTGGCGCCGGTCATCCGCCAGGACATCCACATGCCGGAAAAGCTTTACGGTTACGTGACCGGCGCTTTCTCGCTCGCTTACATGATCGGGTTCCTGTTCGCGGGCAAGTTCATTGACCGTTTCGGCACGCGGATCGGCTACTCGGTGGCGATTATCTGGTGGACCGTGGCCGCCGCCTGCCACGCGCTGGCCCGCAGCGCGCTGAGCCTGGGGTTCTGGCGCGCGATGCTGGGGCTGGGCGAATCGGGCAATTTCCCGGCCGCCATCAAGTCGGTGGCCGAGTGGTTTCCCAAGAAGGATCGCGCTTTCGCCACCGGCATCTTCAACGCGGGATCCAACGTGGCGGCGATGGCCGGGCCGCCGGTGCTGGTGTGGATGAACGCGCATTTCGGCTGGCGCGGTTGCTTCTTCGTCACCGCCTCTCTGGGCTTCCTGTGGGTGGTGCTGTGGCTGGCCACTTACCGCCCGCCCGACCGCCATCCCCGGGTGAGCGCCGCCGAGCTGGCTTACATCCGCAGCGATCCCGACGAAGCGCGCGAACCCGAGATCGGCTGGAAGGCGGCCCTGCGCTACCGCGAAACCTGGGGCTTCACCATCGCCAAGTTCCTGACCGATCCTGTGTGGTGGTTTTACCTGTGGTGGTTGCCGCTGTATCTGACCGACGTGCGCCACCTCAGCTTGAAACAAACCGGCTGGGCCCTGCCCGTGGTCTACTTGATGGCGGATGTGGGAAGCGTCGCGGGCGGCTGGATTTCCGGCTTCCTGCTCAGGCGCGGATGGCCGCTCAGCAAGGCGCGCAAGACCGCGATGGCGCTTTCTGCCTTCGCCATGCCCATCGCGGCCACAGCAGCTTTGATGCCCAACGCGGTGCTCGCCATCGCACTGGTCAGCCTGGCGACCGCCTCCCATCAGGGCTGGTCGGCCAACCTGTTCACCACCGTCTCCGACGTGTTCCCCAAACGGGCTGTAGCCTCGGTGGTGGGCATCGGCGGGTGCGCGGGCGCGCTGGGCGGCGTGCTGTTTTCCTCGATCATCCCAGGCTACGTGATTGCCGTCTTCGGCTACAAGCCCGTCATGCTCGCCCTGGGATTTTTCCATTTGACCGCGCTGCTCATCGTGCACAAGTTGATGGGGCGCATGCAGAAGATTCAGGCGGTTTGACGAAGATCCAAGGCCGCTCGCACGCCCACGCAGACGCGCTCTCTTGAGCGACCCACCTGTTCAGATGAGTTTCACGATGCGGTGCTCCTCGGCCGACTGGCGCGCCAGCAGAACGATGCGGTTCACGCGCAGGATCTCGGCTATGGTGAGACCCGGTTGCTTGCCCAGGTAAACCGACTCGAGGAAGTCCACGAACAGCGACCGCTCCGGCGGCAGCTTCTCGATCACCCGCGGCTTGCTGATTTCCGAAATCACGGTGACGCCGGTGGCCGCCTGGTATTCGACGACGCCTTTGGAACCGGCCAGGCGCAGCCGGTCGTCGCCGTGGGTGGGCGCGGTCTGCGGGCGAAGGTAATCCATGTGGAGCAGGCCCGCCCCTCCGTTGTCCAGCCGGAACAGCGTGCCCGTGACGTTTTCCATGGCCCCCAGGTCCGGGACAGCGAAGCGCGTCTGGTAGCTGACGGCTTCGGTGAGCTCGCGCCCGCTGCTCCAGCGCATCAGATCCACCATGTGAATGCCGATCCAGGGAATGGTGCCGCCGTAAGTGGACCTCTTGCGATACCACGCCGGGCGCTTGCCCAGCTTGTAGGATTTCTGGGCGGTGATCTGCGCCACCTCGCCGATCTCGCCCGAGTCCACGATTTGCTTGAGCGCCAGGTAAGGCGGGGAAAAGCGCATGGGCAGCAGCATGCTCAGGCGCACGCTGTGTTTTGCCAGGGCGCGTTCAATGCGCTCCAGCTCGTCCATTTCGATGGCCAGCGGCTTTTCGGCCACCACATGGAGACCGCGTTCGATGGCCGCCAGGATGCGTTCGGCGCGGCCGCCGTTGGGCCCGCAGATCACCGCCACATCGAGCTCCTCGCCCTCGAGCAGCCGCCGCCAGTCGGTGTACACGCGGGCAGCCTTCAGCCTTGGGTTGCGCGTGACCGAGGCGAGCGCTCTCTCGTCCTCGTCGGCCAGGGCTACCACTTCGACCTCGGGCAACCGCGGCAGCGGGCGCAGGATTTCACCCGTGTGTCCTTCGAGGCCGATCAGGGCGATCCGGATGGTGCGGCCGAAGCGCACGGCGCCTTCGGGCTGCTCCGCCTGGAGGGAAAGGCAACCGGCGAGCCAATTGCGCCTGGATAAAGTCGGCGTGGCAGGCATCATGTCCGGATTCTGCCACAGCCGCACGCGGGATGGGCAGTCCCCGACGCCGCAAGGCTCGGTTGCAGATCGGCGCCGGTGGGGCCTCAATCGGCCGGCTCGTCGGCGGGCTCGAGATAGAACAGGACGATGCTCCGGCTGATGTTCCGGGCATCCACGCGGTACTCGCCTCGCGCGAGCAGGTCACGCAATTCCGCGACGCGGTCTTGCTGGGAGGCGGCGATCAGCAGGGCGCGCGACAGCCGCGACAGATAGACGGCATCGTCCACCCCATCGGCCGGCCAGCGTTCTGCCTCGACACACGTCTCGCGCTGGCCCGAGGAAGGGGCCGAGCGGACCGCCGGAGTCGAGAGGTCCTCGATGCGCATTACACCTTGAAAGCGCTCCCTCGCACATATCGGCCCTTCCCAGCGCCTTTTTAACCCGAGCAAGCAGCGTCGCGCACGCCGACCCGGGCCACGAACCATCAAGATTGCAATCTCAGGGCCAACTGCACGTCTCGGGCGTCGGTGCTGGTGGCCGAAATCTTGCCGAATTGCGCCGTATTGAGGGTGCCGCCGGGTAAATCGAGGTTTGGTGTGATTGAACAGGTTGAAGATCTCGGCTCGGAATTGCAAACCGAACTTCTCCGCCAGGGCGAAGTTCTTGTACAAGCCGAAATCCCAGTTGGCCACCCCGGGCCCGCCGACGGCGTTCCGTCCCAGGTTGCCGAACGTGTGCGGCGCCGGCATGGCGAAGGCGCTGGTGTCGAACCACCGTTCGCTAGTGCGCTGCGACGCAGGCAGCTTCCAGCGGCCTACCAGGTTGAGCCGCCGGCCACCACTGACGCCCTTGTTGGCGATATCGCCCGGAATGATGATGCGGATCGGGTAGCCGCTGCGCAGGCTCGTGATGCCATTGATCTGCCAGCTGGAGACCAGCCAGCGCGCCGGACCGCTCAACCCGCTCAGGAACCGCTTGCCGGGTCCGAAGGGGAGTTCATAGACGTAGGTGACGGTGAGGTTGTGGCGCACGTCGTACTCGCTGCGCCCCTTCTCCTGACGAAGATGGAAAGGATTGTGCTGGCTGAGTGTGATCAGCGCGGAGGAGCCGTCGATCGATTTTTCCCACGCCTAGCTACCAAGCAAAGAGAAACCGTCCCTGAAGCCGCGCTCGACTCGCCACTGTGTGGCGTGATAGGTCGAGGCGCCGCCCGGGTTCTCCTCCGAAATCGTCCCGAACTGCGGGAAGGGACGGCGAGGCCCTACCGGACCGGGTCCCGGAGGTGCTGCATTTGCTCGCCAGAGCGTGTACAGCTTGGTCCCCTTGCCCCCTACGTAAGCGCCCTCGATCACCCAGTGCTCGCCGAACTGGCGCTGGAGGCTGAAATTCCACTGTTGTGAGTAGCCGGTACGGCCAGCCTGAAGGCCACGGTCGAAGATGGATCTCTCGGGAATAGCGCCTGCAACGGGCGTTGGGGGAAATCCACGTTCAGGTTGCTGTCGCTCTGCGCCAGGACCTGGGGCCACTGGCCACGGCCGCCCTAGTGCTCCTGCCATGAAATTGGAGTTGTAGAAAACGGCGTAGCCGGTGCGCAGCACCAGCTTGTCCGCCAAGCCGATGGCGCCAAGCTGGCGGCCGCTGACGCCCGGTAGCAGGAGGATCAGTTGCGTGAACTGCCTTCCGTTGAGCGGCATGTTCACGATCTTGTCGTTGGTCACCACCGCACTCACCGTGGAACTGGCCATGTTCAACGGCGGGACTTCGGCTGAGACCTCGACCGTCTCGATCAGCTCGCCCACTTGCAGCCAGAAATCCAATCGAACGGTCTCGTTGACTCGCAGTTCGACGTCACGCCGCAACTGGCGTCTGAACCCTTGCGCCTCGACGCTGACCTGGTAAGAGCCTGGGACCAGGGAAGGAGCGCTGTACAAGCCAGTTGCGCCCGAGCTGACTTGCCTCCGGGTCCCGGTATCGGCATGCACGAGAACGATCCGCGCGCCGGGGACTGCCGCCCCGCTGGGATCGCTGACGAGGCCTTGAATGGTGGCGAAACTGGTCTGGCCCCGCGAAACCGCGGCGCACACCAGCGCGATGCACACTACCAAAAGAGCACAACGGCACATTGGGATGCCGCCTTGGATGTGGAGCTCGAGGGACGGAGCCGCAGGCGCCGGGCGCGCTCACCTTGGGTGAACCGGCGAGGGACTGGCAAGCAGCGGCGCTGCGGTCCACGGGCAGCCTCCGAACTTATCGATAATCCTACCCCAAGTCAAGCCCCCCTTGCAAGTCCCCGCCCGACCAGGCGCAAGCTCCGTGCGGGCGCGCCCCCACCTGACCCACGAGCGGTCCCCCGGCCGCCACTCTAACCCCGCCCCTCGCCGCGGTCGCACGATTGGGCCCCCGGGGCCTGACGTGCGCTGGCCGCTCGCGGCCCCGCGCAAGCCTGCGGGCGCATTCCGGCCTGGCCGAGGGTCCCTTGCCGGGCGCGAGTTCACGCGGCAGGGCTTACCCGGGCAGCCAGAAGCTTCGGCAGCAGGGCTGCCTTGGAGCGCAGGCCTGCCCTCTGCCTGCTCAAGCCGCGAAGTCTTTGAGATTGAGGTGGAGGAACTCGCGCACCGCGCGGCGCGCCGCGCGCTCGGTGGCCGCACCCTCACCCGTGCGCAGCATCCGCAACAACAGTTGGTGCCAGCGCAGGCTGCGGCGGTAGCTGCTGGCGGGAATCTGCGCGTGCCGCAGCAGTCCGTTGGCGAAAATCGGCAGGCAGACCATCCTGAGCAACTGTCGAAGGCAGCGGTTCGGCTGGGCGTCCCAGACCGTCTGGTGAAACTCGACGTCTGCCGCCCAGTGAATCGAGTAATCCGACATCTGCGCAGCCAGCTCCATGCGCTCGATGCAGGACTGCAAGCGCCGAGTGGCCTCCTCGCTCCAGTGGCTGGCGGCCAGTCGGTAGGCATAAGGCTCCAGCAGGGCCCGCACCTGGAAGTACTCCACCAGCTCGTCTTCCTCGAGACGAGTCACCCACCAGGAGCGGCCCACCTTGCGCAGCAGCCCGCGGTACTCCAGTTCCTGGAGCGCCTCGCGCACCGCGCTCTGCGAAATCTTGAGGCGCTGCGCCAGGACCAGTTGCTGCAAGCGGGTGCCCGGCTTGATGCGGCCGCTGAGGATTTCCTCCTCCAGCAGTTTGGCCAACCTCAAACGGGCGGGCGGACGGCGGGTTGCCGCAGCCGAAATTTTTTTCATGCGGGCTTGAATTTTATCACATCGTTGGCGGGTTTGCGCGGGTCGGGATCCGGCCGGCAGGCCGCTGCGCCCAGCCCCTTCAGCAGTAAGTCGCGCAGGCCCAGGCCGCCAGCCCCCGCGATGATACTGGCCAGATGTTCCTCAGCGATTTCCAGCATCGAAACCGAGGCCTGGTCTTCGCCCGTCCCCATCCAGCCGCGCTCCTCGCGCATGGCTTTCATCAGTTGTGCCAGCAGCAGCGCTTCGAAGTCGCTGGCCGCCTCGAGCAACCGCTCGCGCTGTTCGCAGCCGCTCCCCTGGGCCGCCCGCGCGCCCACCGGCTCCAGCATCAGATCACCTCCAGCTCCGCCTCCAGCGCCCCGGCCGCACGCAGGTTCTGAAGGATGGCGATGATGTCGCGCGGCGTGGCGCCGATGGCGTTCAGCGCGCGCACCAGCTCCTCGACCGTGGCGCCCTGCTTGAGCACCACGTTGCGCGCCTTGTCTTCCTTGACGCCCACGCCCACCTGCGGTACCACCTGGGTGGTCCCGCCCGACAGCGGCGCGGGCTGCGATACAGCAAAAGCCGTCTGGATCTCGACCGTGAGCGAGCCGTGCATGATGGCCACCGGCGAGATGCGTACCTCCTTGCCCATCACGATGGTTCCGGTGCGCTCGTTGACCACCACTTTGGCGGGGCGGTCGGCCTCCACCGTGAGGTTCTCCATCTCGGCGAGGAATTCCGCCACCCTGCCCGCCCACAGCGCCGGGGCCTCGACACTCACTACGGCGGAGTTCTCGGCCCGCGCCACCGGTGCTCCGCCCACATCGAACTTCTTGTTGATCGCTTCGGCGATGCGTGCTGCGGTGGTGAAGTCGGCCTGGCGCAACTGAAGCCGCAGCTTGCCCGAGGGAGGCGGCGTGGGAGCAGGCCGCTCCACGATGGCGCCGTTAGGGACGCGGCCCGTGGTGGGGTGGTTGACGGTGTGCTGCGTGCCCAGCCCACCGGCCACGAA
>JBMFPL010000188.1:0-6966 GCA_049969115.1 Bryobacteraceae bacterium
ATCGAAAGCCCGTGCTCGGCAGCAAGCCTCACCGCGTGGCGGCAGCAGATGGGCGCCGTGACCTGCGCCAGCCCGTGCTCGGCGTCGTAGACCAGGCAAGCGCCGCTTTCCGAAACCACGTGCCCTTCGGCGTGCGGGTTCACGTCGCCGCGCTCGATCTGCCCCACGTAGTGCGGCAGAAGCTGCACGCCGTGGGAATCCACGCCGCGCAGACTTGACGCCACCAGAGGGTCGGCTACCAGCACGGCTTTCTCGTGCGGCACGCCCGCGGCCACCAGGATCTGCTCCATCAACGTCTTGAGGTCTTCGGCCCGCACGACGATGGCGGGCGGCGGGTCTGTGGGTTTCATCTCTTCGACATGGCCTCCAGTTGCGGCAGCAGAAGGCGCTGGATTTCGGGAGTCTCCCAGCTATCGCGCGTCACCACCTGCGCGTGCAAGTCCAGGCGCTGAGGTACGCTTTTGCCATCGAGCTTTTGCGCCAGCAGGCGGATGACCTCGTAGCCCATCCGGAAGGGGTCCTGCACCACCATTGCATCCATGACGCCCGTTTTCAGATCCTCCACCATGCTGGCGGAGAAGTCGAAGCCGACGAAGCGCACCTTGCCCGCGAGCCCGCGCCCTTTCAGGGCCAGGGCCGCGCCCGAGGAGGAAGGCTCGGTCGAAGCGAACAGCCCCTCGAGATCCGGATGGGCGGCGAGCATATTCTCGGCGGCTGCCCTGGCCTTGGCGCGGTCCGCCATGCCGAACTGGCGAGCCACAATGCGGATGCCCGGAAACTCCCTGCGCATGACGTCCTCGAAGCCCCGCTCGCGCTCCATGGTCGAATAACTGCCCGGCGCGTGGAGCACCACAGCCACCTTGCCGCGACCGCCCAACAGCTTCGCCAGCGTGCGTGCGCCCATCTGCCCGGCTTCGTAATTGTTGGTTGCCACAAACGAGGTGTAGTGGGCCGAGTCCACCCCCGAGTCGAAGACCACCACCGGGATGCCGGACGACATGGCGCGATCGATGGGCGCCACCAGCGCCTTGCGTTCTGCTGCGGCTACCGCCAGCCCATCCACGCGGCGCACGACCAGCGAGTCTACGATCTGGATCTGCCGGTCGTACTCGGTTTCCGCTGGCGGGCCATTCCAGACGATGTCCACCCCGAAGTCCCGCGCGGCGGCCCGCACTCCGCTTTCCACCGCCACCCAGAAGACGTGGGCGGTGGATTTGGGCACCACGCCGATCACACGCCTGTGCGCACGCTGGCAACCAGTCGCGGCCAGTATCGCCGCCACCAGCCAGTTGGCAACTTTCATTGCGCGCACCAGCCGCCGTCTATCAGGATGTCGCTGCCCGTGATGTACGCGGCCTCTTCCGAGCACAAATAAACTGCCAGCCGCCCGACTTCCTCCAGCCGTCCCCAGCGGCCCAGCGGCACGCGGGCGATGAATTCGCGGCTGACGGCAGGATCCTCGAGCAGGGGCCGGTTGATCTCGGTGGCGAACGGCCCTGGGCTGATGCCCACCACGGTGATCCCCTCCGGCGCCAGCTCCAGCGCGAGCGCCCGCGTGAAGCCCAGCAGACCGGCCTTGCTCGATGCGTAGGCGGTGCGCAGCGGCAGGCCCACGTGGCTCAGCGTGGAGGTTATGTTGATGATCCTTCCGTAGCCGTGCCCGCGCATGTGCGGCAAAAACGCACGCACCATCAGGAAAGCGCCGGTCAGGTTGGTGTCGAGCACGCGACGCCACTCCTCCAGCGTGAACTCGGTCACCGGCTTGCGGATGTTGATGCCCGCGTTGTTGACGAGGATGTGCAGCTTGCCAAACCGCGCGATCACTCGGTCGCGCAGCGCCGCCACCTCGTCTTCCCTGCTCACGTCGGCCAGGAAAGCCTCCGCTTCCGCGCCGCGTGCGCGAACTTCGGCCACCGCCAGCTCGAGCGCCGCCGCGTCTCGCGATACCAGCGCCAGGCTCGCGCCTGCTTCCCCCAAGGCCAGGGCCATCGCCTTGCCCAATCCGCGACTGGCCCCGGTGATCAAGGCGATCTTGCCGGCAAGGTTCACCGTCAACTCTTCTGCTCCTTTCGCTTGGGTTGCGGCGGCTGCTGTTCACGCGCCAGATCCATGATCTGGTCGGCCACCGCCTGGGGGTAATCGAGGTTTCGCATGACCAGGGGGCCCGATTCGCCCGCGGTCTCCAGCGCCAGGTCGCCGAGTTTCAGCAGCCGTTGCGTCATGGTCTGCTTCACTGTGATGTCCTGGATCTTCGACAAGTGCAAGGTGCGGGTGGTCTTGGAAAGCAGGCCGACCTCGAGCCGCAGCTTGTCTCCCTCGATCACCAGTTTGGTCAGCCGGCGCCGGATCTGGAGCCGCAGCGGCCAGGCTGCCCAAAGCACGACCACCGCTACGGCGACCCACTCCAGGTGCCTTCCCTGCCAGTAGTTGTTGCAGATGAGCACCGAGACGAAAGCGATCAGGAACCAGACGGTGTAGGCAAACCGCACCCACTTCAGCGTCGGGCGGATGACGATCTCGCTCATGAGGACCTCCCGCGGCCCCGCGGCCCGCCGCGGCGCCCGAAGGTTCATTGTAGCGAACGATCCGGGATGCCTCGAATTGCGTTATGCTCGGCAAGACACGTGCCAAAGGAGGAAGCGACCATGAGAATTGGCAAGATAGCGTTGGGCTGCCCTTCGCCGCTGCCTTGCTGCTGGCCGATTTCAGCTATCAGGAAACCTCCAAGGTCACCGGGGGGAGGATGGCCGGGGCGCTGAAAGTGGCCGGCGTGTTGTCGAAGCAGGCGCGGGAACCCATCCGCACCAGCCACTTCCTCAAAGGCAACCGGATGGCCAGGCTCAGCCAGAACGACGGCGAGATCGTGGACCTGGACAAACAGACCATCACCCATCTCGATTTTCAGAGGAAGACTTACTCGGTGATCACCTTTGCCGAGATGGCGGAATGGATGAAGGCCATGCAAGCGCGCATGGCTGCCCAGCAAGGCGAACAGACCGACGTCACGGTCCGCGCCTCAGTGGATCCCACTTCCCAGACCAAGATGATCGGCGGCCTCGAGGCCCGGCTGGTGCGCATCCGCGTCGAAATGGAGGGCACGGACAAGAGAACCGGCAAGCGCGGCATTTTCATGATGGTCACCACGGACCAGTGGATCGGACACGTTCCGGGTTACGAGGAAATCAAGAGCTTCTACCGGTACATGGCGGAACGGGTGCCGTGGGCGCCGCGTTCGGGCGAGCTGGCGGCCGGCGGCGCCGAGATGGCCACGGCCATGGCCGAGCTGCAAAAGAACGCCGCTGCCCTGGACGGCATCGCTCTCTACCAGGTCACGCGGCTGCACATGACGGGCGCCGAGACGGCTGAGGCCGGCGAAGTCCGTGCGCGGGAGAGCCGCCAGTCGCAGGAGCAGCCGTCCATCGGCGGGGCTTTGGGGCGCCTGGGAGGCCTGGGACGCTTGGGTCGCCTTGGCCGGAAGAAGGAAACTGCCGGGCAACCGCCCGCAGCGGAGACCGCGCCTGCCGCTCAGAGCAGCGAAGAAGCCGTGCTCATGGAGCTGACCAGCGAAGCCAGCGGTTTCTCAAATGCCCCGGTGGATCCTTCCCGCTTCGAGATTCCGGCGGGTTTCAAGCAGGTGAAGAACGAGCTGAAGAAAGCCTTGCGCTGGGCGGTCATTGCGCTGCCGCCCTTCGAGGCTTACTCCGCCATAAGCTTGGCCATCTTCTTGCGCGCTCGCTTGCGCGCCAGGGCCTCCTTGGCGCGCCGCTTTTCGCCGGGCTTCATGTAGAAGGAGTGCTTCTTGATTTCCTTGATGATGTCTTCCTGCTGCACCTTCCGCTTGAAGCGCCGCAGCGCGCTCTCGATCGTCTCGCCTTCCAGGACAATCACTTCAGCCAAGCCTGAATCACCTCCTCCCCAGCGGTGAGGTCAGGGCCGCAGCGCGGCCCGTCAATTCCATCTTAACCCAGTCGCGCGGGCACTCGCCCGTGCTCACTCCAGCCGCTCGACGCGGTAGTCCTCGATCACCGGATTGGCCAGCACGTCCTGGGCGATCTGCTCGATCTCGCGCTCGGCCTGCTCGCGCGGGACGCCATCGGCCAGCGTGAGGTCGAAATACTTACCCTGGCGCACGTCGGTGATCGAGCTGTGGCCCATGCCGTTCAGCGCCCGGCAGATGGTCTGTCCCTGCGGATCCAGCACGGTCGGTTTCAACGAGACGAACACCCGGTACTTCATGACGTCTCCTATGATGACGCAGCGGGCTCAGGCTGCGCGGAACCTGCGCACGGCTTCCTCGTCGAGCTCCACGCCCAGGCCCGGGGCCGAGGGCACTTCCAGGTAGCCGTCGCGGGCGCGGAATTTCTGGCGGGTGACGAACTCGCGCAGGTTGGTCTTTTCCTCCGCCACGAATTCGCAGATCAGTGCGTTGGGGATGGAGGCCAGCCAGTGCAGCGCGGCGGCCACGTTGATGTAAGTCGTGAAGCCATGGTTGGCCACCACCAGCCCCCGATCCCAAGCCATCGAGGCGATTTTCATGGCCTCGGTGAAGCCGCCGCAGCGGGTCAGGTCCACCTGGACCACGTCAATGCGGCCCTTGTCCATCAGCTCCAAAAACGATAGCCGGTTGCTTTCCTCCTCGCCGGCCGCGATGCGGATGTCGGTGGATTCGGAGAGCTTGCGGTAGCCTTCGTAGTCGTCGGGCCGCAGCGGCTCTTCCAGCCAGAAAATCTTGTACTCCGCGAAAGCGCGGGCGCGCTGGATGGCGGTGGCGGCGTCTCAGGCCAGCCCCGCGTCAATCATCAAGTCCGCGTCGTCGCCCAGGCTGAGCCGGGCCTCGCGCACCAGCGCGATGTCGGTTTGCTCGTCGCGCCCCATGGGGTCCCAGCCGAACTTGACCGCGGTGAAACCTTGGTCGCGGAACCGGCGCGCCAGGTCGGCTGTCTCTTGCGGCGTCGCGCCAAACAGCGAGCTGGCGTAGCAGCGGATTTTCTGCTGGAAGCCGCCTCCCAGCAGCTTCCATACCGGCAGGCCCAGGGCTTTGCCCTTGATGTCCCACAGCGCCATGTCAATGCCGCTCATGGCGTGAATTCCCACGCCGCGGCGGCCGCCGTAGATGTTGGCGCGGTACATCTTGTACCAAATCTTTTCAGTTTCCAACGGGTCCTCGCCCATGACCACCTGCGCCAACCCGCAGGCCGTGGTGTGCGAGAACGGCCCGTCAATGGCGCCCTTCGCCGCTAGGGGATTGGAATCCACCTCGCCCAGACCTGTGATGCCCGCGTCCGTTTCCACGCGCACGATGAGCGCGTCCTGGCCGCTGTCGCACTGCTCGCGCACTTGCTCCTGCCGCAGGTACATGGTCTCCACGCGTGTGATCTTCATGGCCGTCCGATCTTAGCAAAGGCGGGAGGCGATGCACGCAGTGGCCGCGCTAGAATGCCCGTCATGGACGCTCTGCTGCACTCGATCAGTTACGCCGGCACCTGGGGACAAGCTTTTCTCACCGTCGAGCAGTTCATCGCCAGGGCTGCCGAACTCGGCTACGACGGCGTGTTGCTGGCCGCCAAGCGGCCCCACGTCTCCCTGCTCGACTACGACCGCCGCGCCCGCACGCGCCTACGCCGGCTCATCGAAAAACACGGCCTCCGGCGAGTGGCCATCGCCGGCTACAACAACTTCACCGCCGACCTGGAGCACCCCGACATTCCCACGCAGGAAATCCAGATCCAGTACGTGGTCGAACTAGCGCGCCTGGCTGCTGACCTGGGTGGTGATCTGGTGCGCATCTTCACCGCCTACGAACACCCGGCGGCAGGCTACGCCGCGCAGTGGAATCTGGTCGTGGCCGCGATCAAGCAATGCGCCCGCCGCGCCGCCCGCTTCGGCGTCACCATCGGCGTGCAGAACCACCACGATCTGGCCTGCGGCTGGGAGAGCCTGCGCGATCTCATCCAGGCGGTGGACGAGCCCAATTGCAAGGCGCTGTTCGATGCCTGGGCGCCCGCTCTTCAAGGCGCCGACATCGTGGCCGCCGCCCGCCAGATGGGCGCCATCACCGCGCACACCACGATCGCCAATTATCAGCGCCGGCCCCGTTACCGGCTGGAGGCGGGCGTGGTGAACTACACGCCGCTGACGCCCTACGTGCTCGCCGTTCCCATTGACGAAGGCTTCATTGACTACCGCGCCTTTCTCAGGGCGCTGCGCGAGGGCGGCTTCCAGGGCACGGTGGCCTACGAGATGTGCTCTCCGCTGGCCGGAGGCGGCAGCATGGAAAACCTGGACCGTTGCGCACGGCGCTTTATCGAGTTCATCCGCGGCTTGTGAAGCGCGCAGCCCGCCGCCAGAAACCGTAGCGTTGCGCGAGCGCGAAGTGCGAGGTGCGGCACCGCGCGATTGCCTCGCGCTGCCCCGTGGGAACGTCTTCCAGACCTGCATGAGCTTGATGCAATCCCTACGTGCTACGCGGCCCGCCAGCGGGGCGCCTGACTATAATCGTTACGTGCACTGGTCCCGCTGGCTCCAGGATGAGAGGCTGTTGTGGCGCGTAATGCAGCCGACCATCGTGTTCCTGCTGGCCCTGGGCGTCATGCTGTTGCTGCGCAAGCTCCTGCTCGGCAGGCTCAGGCATCGCGCGGCGAGCAGCTCTTACGCGGCAGTGGCGCTGTCCACCATCCGCTTTCCCTCGCTGCTGTGGTGCGCTGCGGCTGCGATCGCGCTTTCGCTTAGTTTTGTCGAGCTGACAGCCCGGCAGGTCCGCTGGGCCTGGGACGCCATCGCGGTCTTTCTCATCGTGAGCTTGAGCCTGGTGGCCTCGTCAGTCGCCGTGCGCTCGATCGCTGCCTACGGTGAGCGCCAGGGAATGCCGCTGGCGGTGGCCGGGCTGACGCGCACCCTGACGCGCCTGGCGGTTCTCGCCACCGGCCTGCTGGTTCTGCTCGCTTACCTGAGGGTCTCGATCACGCC
>JBMFPL010000189.1:0-6916 GCA_049969115.1 Bryobacteraceae bacterium
CTGCTTGCCCTCAGCGAGCAGGGCGATGCACTGGCGACGCGCGCGCTCGAAACACAGGCGCGCTGGCTGGCGCGCGGGCTGAGGATGATCGTGGCGGGCCTGGCGCCCGAAGTCATCGTGATCGTGGGCGAGCTGACGCGCTGTTGGGACCGCTTCCGGCCCGCTCTGGAATCGGAGGTCAACGCGCAGGCTTTGGTTGCGCCTCCTCCCAAGCTCGTCCCTGCGCAGGATGGGGCCACTGCCCGCCTGCGCGGGACAGTGGCCCTGGTCTTCCAGAAATACTTCGGGCCGCCGCTGTCGGTCTGAGTGGGCGGCGATGGCTCAGAAAGTCAGGCGCGCCTGCACCTGAAGCCAGCGGTTGGTCGCCGCCGTTTGGTTGACGATGCGCCCGAAGTTGGTCGAGTACGGATCGGTCACCGGGTAGTCCATCTGCGAGCGGTTCTGAACGTTGAGCACGTCGAGGCGCAACTGGAGATTCCAGCGCTCGCTGAAAGCGAGGTTCTTGGCCAGATTGGCGTTCCACTGGTTGGTGCAATCGCGGCGCAGGCCCGGGATCCGAGTCGGGAAAACGCGGCGATGGAAGGCCGCGGGCCCCCGCGCAGGGTTGCGCTCGAAATTGGCGGTGTTGAACCACTGATCCCAGGTGCGGTTCACCTTCTTGATGTCGTTCAGGTCGGAGCCGTAATAGAACAGGTTGCCGAAGTTGACCAAAGGTCCGGGTTGGTATTCGTAAGTCGCGGCCACCTGCCAGCCGCCCACCAGCAGATTGAGCGCGCGACCCACGTTGCCCAGCACAGGCTTGCCGCGCCCGAACGGCAGCTCGTAGATGCCAGTACCGATCAAACGGTGGGGCCGGCCGTCATTGGATTCGCGCTCGGTGGGTTTGGGATCGAACTCGTTGTGCAGATAATCGGCCTCGCGCAGGCGCATGCCGGTGTAGCTGAGGCTGAAGTTCCAGCCCCGCGAGAAGCGCTTTTCCAACAGCAACTGGATCTCGTGGGTGCGGTTGTAGTAGCCGAAGTCCATGGTGTCGTACAGGCCGTTCATGTGCGGGTAGGGACGCAGGAGCTGGTGCTTGCGGATGGTGGGAGAGGTGAAGAACCCGATGGTGTTCATTTCCCTCCAGACTTCGGCGGGGAAATCGGCCGGCTTCAGGTTACCGATGTAGAAGGGATTGGGGACGTTGGCGTTGAGGTTATTGGCCACGGCGTCGTTGCGCACCAGCCCGTCGGCCCAGTACTGTGCAGGCAGCACGTCGAGTCTGGTCTGGAGGGCAATGCGGTCGGCGTAGGTGCCCACATACGCCGCGCTGAGCACGGCGCTGGCGCCGATCTGGCGCTGGATGCCGATCTGCCAGCGCTGCTGGCGCGCGTGGGGCTGGTTGTAATCGGACCAACTCAGGCCGCGCCCGACGCGAGCCATCGAGCCCAGGCCGGTACGCACGAGCGGATCAAAGCGCGTCCCGTCAGCCCGCAGCGGGAAAGGATCGAGCAGCGGGCTCCTGTAGTTGGCAGGGTTGGCGTTGGCCGGGAAGTTCCAGGTCTGGCCGAAGTCGTTGCTCACCACGGTATTGGTCTGGCGGGAGAAGCCGAACTGGTCGGGGCCGAAGTTGAGCACGTTGATCGTGTCGTAGAAGAGGCCGTAGCCGGCGCGTAGGACCGTGCGGCTGTTGAGCTGGTAAGCGGCCCCCAGACGCGGCAGCCACATCAGCTCATTGCGGAACAGCCGCCGCGTGCGGCCCTCGGTGCCGACGTAGTAAGCGCCGCCAACCACCTGGAACTGGCTGGCGGGCAGCTCCGGGAGAGGATTGCGGGCATAAGCGGCCTGCGCTCCCGGAGCCAGCGGGATGCTCAGCTTGGGATCGAATCCGCCCAGCATGCGGTTGTAGCGCTCGGTGGGGCCTTGCTCGTACTCCATCCTGAGGCCAAGGTTCAGTGTGAGCCGCGGGGTCACGCGCCAGGCGTCCTGAAGGAAGGCTGCGTAGTAAGGATTGTGCATGGCGTAGGTGTCGTTGGTCTGTATGCTGGCCGAGGTGGGGATGCCCAGAATGAAAGCGGCCCATCCCAGACCAAGATTGCTGGCGGGAGTGAAGGTGTCGTCGTTGCGGCGCACATAGGTTTGGTCAAAGCCGAAGTTGCCGCTGGTATTACCGCCCCCACCCCCGGTGCGGAAATGCTGGCGGTTGTCGAAGGCGGCGCGCAGCGAATGGTTGCGGCGGATGTGGGAAAATTCCAGCTTGGCAGCCAGGATGCGGTAGCGGGTCCAAGTGCCATAGCCGGCAGGGCTGATCCGGGAATAACCGGAGATATCCATGAGCGGCAACATCTTCATGTCGCCCGCCTTTTCGTCCAGGTAAGCGGGCAGGCCGAGGTCGCTCGGTTTGAATTCGCGGGCCTTCAACTGAATGCTGCCCTCGCGGAATTGATTGATGCCGAGGTTGAAGTCCCACATGGTGGTCGGGGACTGGGTGTAGACGACGTCAATGTTGCCGCCTTTGTTGTTGCGCACCAGGCCGTTCTGGTTCAGGCGGCGCATGGTCTCGTAGGTCCAGTCCCCGCGGTCTTCCGGGCCGAAGTTGTTCGCCGACCAGCGGCCGAACATGCGCCAGGCGTCGCTGATCTGGAAGTCCACGCGATTGGAGAAAGCCCAGTAGTCCCAGTTGTACGGGGTCTGCGCCGCCAGGTAGTTGTTGACCGGCTCCTGTCCGGGCGCGATGGTGACGTTGGGTTTGGGGAAGAGCTTGGTGATGAAATCGTAGGCCGGGTTGGCGAAGCGGCTCTTGGGAATGATGTTGCCCGGGAAGGGATCGCGGATGAAGTGGTTGGGACGCGCCGGGTCCGGGTGGATGGTGGTGGGATCGTGCACCACGTAGCGGGTCGAGTTAGGCAGGGCGAGCATCTCACTGAAGTCGCCCTCGCGGGCCTTGAGCGTAGGCACGGTGCGGTTGAATTGCGTGGGGTCCTCCACTTTGACGTCCTTGAAGCCGTTGTAAGTGAAGAACCAAAACAAGCGATTACGGCCGTCCACGATCTTGGGCAACCAGACAGGGCCGCCGGCCGAGACGCCCCAGTTGTTGGACCGCCCGGGCGGTTGTTTGTCGGTCTTGCGGAGCTGGTCGGCGAGCGCCTTGTTGCCGGCGGCCTCGGCTTCGGCGATGCGCCGATAATAAGCTTGCTTGACGAAGAACGGCGTGCCTTGCCAGCGCTGCTGCCAGTGCTGCCAGGTGAGCGTGCCGTGTAGTTCGTTGGTTCCCGACTTGGAGATCATGGTGACGGCAACGCCGGTGGTCTGCCCGATGGAGGCGTCGAAGTTAGTGGTCTCGATCTTCATTTCGGCCACGGCGTCGGTATATGGCAGGTAGGCCGCACGGCGGCTGGGTCCCTGGTTGGGAGAGCCATCGAGCGTCCACGAGTTCTGGCCGATATTGCCGCTGATGCTGTAGTCGGAGCCGCCGATGTTGGAGTGCAGCGCCAGGTAGTTGTTGACCCCGCTGGTCTGCACGGGCGCCAGTTTGACCAGCAGCAGGGCGCTGTTGTTCATCACGGGCAGCTCCATCACCGATTTGTTCTCCATGATGCGGCCGTGGCTGACGGCGTTGGTCTCCAGCAGCGGCGCGGCCGCAGTTACCGTCACCGTCTCGGTCACGCCGCCTACTTCCAGGTTCAGGGTCACTTCGAGACGGGAGGCCACGGGCAGGACAATACCGCGGCGGACGAGCTTCTTGAAGCCGCTCATTTCGACGGTTAGCTCGTAGTTGCCAGGGATCAGAAGGCTGGCCTCGTAGTAACCCGATTCATTCGTCTTGTAAGTGAGACTGACGCCGGTGTCCGTGTTGCGCACGGTTACGGTGGCTCCCGGCACGGCGCTTCCCTGCGGGTCCAGAACGCGACCGAAAATCATGGAGCGCGTTTCCTGAGCCCACGCCGCCCCGAGAGAAAGCAGGATTGCCCCCCAGACGAAGGCTGCGCTACGTTTCATGTCGACAACTCCTCACCCTTTCGTTCTGCGCCTGCACCGCGGAGGTCCCGCGCCGCTTCCGGACCCCGCGCCGGACCCGTCAGGCAGCGCGGCCCCGCCTGGCGCGGCGGCGCTCGGCTATTATACAACGACTTGGTTCGCGTGTCGAACTAAATCGAACCGGCCGGCCCAGGCTGGCAGGCGTCGCAAGTCCACGGGGGCACGCCATCGGCTCAAGGGCCCCGCGTCTCGGGGCCGCCGAGCGACGGCCGGGGCAACGCCGCCGCGCGGGCCGGCGGGAAAGACAGCCGAGGAGCGCGGAACTTCCGTCGGAAAGCCGTGCAATGCGGCGGCCGCGGTCCCACACAGCGGCGCCGGGGGGACAGTCCACCAGCAGCCCAAACGCGTCGGGCACCGTCAAATCGCGGGTTCGAGCTCGATGCGGCGGTCGGCTTTGTCCAGCGAAACGATACGGAATTGGCGCACCTGGCCGGCGCGTAGCGGTTCGACGACAGCCGCGGGCGCGCGGCCCTGCTTCCACTTGGCAGCGAGCATGGCAGTGAGCGCGCTCAGATCGGCGGCCCCGCCAGTGGCGGCGTTGCCCGGCGAAGCGGAGGCGAACGGGCGGCAGTGGGCGAAGACGCGGTCCGCGACCTCGACGCGCGCCCAGCCGTCCGGCCCGATTTCGACCACGCGGCCGGTGACGGTGTCGCCCTCGCGGTGCTCAGCGATGTACTCGTCGGCGGTAGTGGGCTGGAGTTGCTTCATGCCTAGCCGCAGGCGGCGCCGGGCGCGGTCCATTTCCAGCACCTGGGCCCGGACGGTCTCGCCTTCCCTCAAGGCCTCGCGGGGATGATCCAAACGTTTTTCGGCGCTTATGTCGCCAATGTGAATCATCCCTTCGACGCCCTCGGTGATCTCCACGAAGGCCCCGAATTTGGCCAGGCTGACCACGCGCCCTTCCACCACGCTGCCCACCGGGTAAAGCTGCTCGACGCGCTCCCAGGGATCGCCCAGGGCGCGTTTGAGGCTCAGTGCAATGCGGCGCTCCGCGGCGTTGACCGAGGTGACTACGACCTCCACGGTCTCTGCTGCCTTCAGCACGTCCGATGGCTTGCGCGCCTTCTTCGACCAGGAGAGATCCGACAGGTGGATTAGACCTTCCACACCGGGTTCCAGTTCCACGAAGGCGCCGAAATCGGCCAGTCGGGTCACCGTGCCGCGCACGCGATCGCCGACCCGGTATTTTTCCTCCACCAGCGACCAGGGCTCCGGCGTGAGTTGCTTGAGGCCGAGGGAAAGCCGCTTCGCCTCGGGATCCACCTTGAGAATCTTGACCTCGATGACATCGCCGGGGCGGAGGACGTCGGAGGGCTTGCGCACGCGCCCCCAGGACATGTCGGTGACGTGCAGGAGCCCTTCGACGCCGCCCACGTCCACGAAAGCACCAAAGTCGGCCAGCCGGGTCACAGTGCCGCGCACGACCTCCCCTTCGCGGAGGGCTTCGAAGGCCTGCCGGCGCGCCCGCTCCTGCTCTTCCTCGAGTACCGCGCGGCGGTCCACGACCACGTCCTCTTTGGCGATGTCAAGTTCGATGATCTTGCAAGCGATCTCCTGCCCGACGAGTTTCTCCATCTCGGCGGGATCCTTCACGCCGCTACGCGAGACAGGCAGGAAGGCGCGGACGCCGATATCCACGGTAAAGCCGCCCTTGACTTGGCCGGTGACCACACCGGCGATGGTTCGCTTTTCACGGAAGGCCTGTTCGAGGGCGGCCCAGTCGCGGGGCCTTTCCAGCTTGATCAGACTAAGCAGGTAGTAGCCTTCGGGGTCACGGCCGCGGATGCTGACGCGAAGCTGGTCGCCGGGGGCGACCTGGAGATTACCGGAGCTGTCGCGGAGGTCCGCAGCGGCAAGCATGCCCTCGGTCTTCAGGCCGATGTCCACGAAGACCGAGTCAGCCGAGACCGCCACCACGACGCCCAGGCGGCCCTCGCCGCCTTCCTCAGGCGCGTGCCGGTGAGCGTGCTCGAACTCGGAAAGCAGCTCGGCGAAGGAGACATCGGTGGAAGAAGCAGCAGACGATTCGAGGTCCGGGCTATGAGGATCGGGATGACTCATGCGGGTGGTTAGAGCACTATTTTGGCACAAACCGACGGGCGAGTTGCGGGTGGGCGCGGCACGCCGCCTGCGACGGTGCAACAGCGGCGTGCGCGGGTCTCCGGCCGCCTTCCAGCTGCGTGATACTCTGGGGTCGTGGGGGTCTTGCTCGGGCTGGACAGCGAAGAACTGGCCGCGCTTGTGGGCTGGCAGTTGCCGCGCTACCGGGCGCAGCAGCTCTATCACGCCATTTACCGGCAACGGGTGGCCGATCTGTCCGAGGTGACCACGTTGCCTGCCGAACTCCGGCGCAAGCTGGCTGCCGAACACCGCATCGGTCTGCCCGAAGCCGAGCGCCGGTACCCGTCCAGCGACGGCACATGTCGCTACCTGCTGCGGCTGGACGACGGGCGGACGGTGGAAGCGGTCTTCATGCCGGAGCAGGAGCGAGCGACCTTTTGCATCTCGACCCAGATGGGATGCGCGGTAGGCTGCCGGTTCTGCATGACGGCCGCGCTCGGGCTGGAACGCAGTCTCACGGCCGGGGAGATCGCCGGCCAGGTGCTCTACCTGCTGCGCGAGCACAAGCTGGCGCCGGGCCGGGACCGCGTCAATGTCGTGATGATGGGACAGGGCGAGCCCCTGCTGAACCTGCCCCACGTGCTCAAGGCCACCCGGCTTTTAACGGACCAGCAGGGCGTGGGCCTCTCGCCGCGGCGGCTGACGCTTTCCACCGTCGGGATCGTGCCGAAGATTTACGAACTCGCCCAGTCCGAGGTGAGGCCGAAGCTGGCAATCTCGCTGCACGCCACCACGGACGAAGTGCGCCGGCGGCTGGTTCCCATCGCGCGCAAGTACC
>JBMFPL010000190.1:0-6881 GCA_049969115.1 Bryobacteraceae bacterium
AATGGTGCCTACGTTGACGTGCGGCTTGGTGCGCTCGAATTTCTCCTTGGCCATAAGCTCGAACTCTCCTCTGTCCTCGTGTCAGAAACCCTCACCAGAAAAGTCGTCCCTGCACCCGGGCGATGACCTCTTCGACAACCGCCTCGGGCGCTTCCTCGTACCGGCTGAAATGCATGGTGAAGCTGCCTCGGCCCTGGGTGCGCGAGCGCAGCTCGGTCGCGTAGCCGAACATTTCCTTGAGTGGCACGGAGGCGTGGACGATCTGGGTGGTCCCGCGAGTCTCCACGCCCTCGATGCGTCCCCGGCGCGCGTTCAGATCGCCCATCACGTCGCCCAGGTACTCCTCGGGAACCACCACCTCCAGACTCATGATGGGCTCCAGCAGCACCGGTCGCGCCTTCTCCACCGCCTGTCGGAAAGCCATGGAAGCGGCAATCTTGAAAGCCATCTCCGAGCTGTCCACTTCGTGGTAGCTGCCGTCGAAGACGGTGACCTGGACGTCGGAGACGGGGTAGCCGGCGAGCACGCCGGCCTCCGTGGCCTCTTCCACGCCTTTCTGCACAGCAGGAATGAACTCTTTGGGAATCACGCCGCCCACCACGGCGTTTTCGAAGCGGAAACCGCTACCCGGCGGCAGAGGCGCCACGCGCAGCTTGACATGGCCGTACTGGCCACGCCCGCCCGTCTGGCGGATGAACCGGCCCTCGCCCTCGGCTTCCGCGCGGATCGTCTCGCGGTAGGCCACCTGGGGCTTGCCCACGTTGGCCCCCACGCCGAACTCGCGCTGCATCCGATCCACCACGATCTCCAGGTGCAACTCGCCCATGCCCGCCAGGATGGTCTGCCCGGTCTCGGGATCGGTGTGAACTTTGAGCGTCGGGTCTTCCTGCGTGAGCCGGGCCAGCGCCACGCCCAGCTTGTCCTGGTCCGCTTTGGTCTTGGGCTCAATGGCAAGCTGGATGACCGGCGCGGGGAATTCGATGGCCTCCAGAACGATCGGCGCTTTCTCGTCGCAGATGGTGTCGCCGGTGGTCACCGTGCGCAGGCCCACCGCGGCCGCGATATCGCCGGCGTAGACCTCCTGGATTTCCTCGCGCTTGTTGGCGTGCATGCGCACCAGTCGCCCGATGCGCTCGGAGCGTCCTTTGCTGACGTTGTAGACCGTGTCTCCGGTGGCCAGTTTCCCCGAATAAATGCGCAGGAAGGCCAGTTGCCCGACGAAGGGGTCGGTCATGATCTTGAAGACCAGCGCGGCGAAGGGCTCGTTGTCGGCCGCCCTGCGTGTCAGGGTCTTGCCCGGGTCGTCCACCGCAGTGCCCTTGACCGGGGGAATGTCCACCGGGGATGGCAGGAAGTCCACCACCGCGTCCAGCAGCTTCTGGATGCCCTTGTTCTTGAAGGCGGCGCCGCAGAGCACGGGGAAGATCTTCTGCGCGATGGTGGCGCGGCGGATAGCCGCGATGAGATCCTGTTCGCTGATCGGTTCGCCGTGGACGTACTTTTCGAAGATCACGTCATCGGCCTCCGCCACGGCTTCAATCATCCGCTCGCGGTACTCGTGCGCCTGCGCCACCAGATCGGCAGGGATTTCAATGTCGTCGTACTGCGCCCCCAGGGTCTCGTCGCGCCAGACGCGCGCGTTCATCTGGATCAGGTCCACCACTCCCCGGAAGCTGTCTTCCTTGCCGACCGGCAGTTGGATGGGCACCGGCTTGCACTTGAGCCGCTTGACGATGCTTTCCACGCTGGCGAAAAAGTCCGCGCCCACGCGGTCCATTTTGTTAATGAAGCAGATGCGCGGGACGCCGTACTTGTCCGCCTGGCGCCAGACGGTCTCCGACTGTGGCTGCACGCCCGCCACGGCGTCGAAGATGGCCACCGCTCCGTCGAGCACGCGCAGGCTGCGCTCGACCTCGGCGGTGAAGTCCACGTGGCCCGGCGTGTCGATGATGTTAATCTGGGTGTCGCGCCAGAAGCAGGTAGTGGCGGCGGAAGTGATGGTGATGCCGCGCTCCTGCTCCTGCTCCATCCAGTCCATCACCGCGGTGCCTTCGTCCACCTCGCCGATCTTGTAGGTACGGCCCGTGTAATAGAGGATGCGCTCGGTAGTGGTAGTCTTGCCGGCATCAATGTGGGCCATGATACCGATGTTGCGCATCCGCTCGATGGGGACCGTACGGGGCATCGGCTACGACCTTACCAGCGGTAATGAGCGAAGGCGCGGTTGGCCTCCGCCATGCGGTGCACGTCCTCTTTCTTCTTGATGGCGCCACCCCGCATGTTGGCGGCATCCATGAGCTCGGCGGCGAGCTTCTCGGGCATGCCTTTCTCGGCCCGGGCGCGCGCGCTGTGGATCAGCCAGCGGATGGCCAGCGAGGTGCGGCGGTTCTGCGGGACTTCGACCGGCACCTGGTAGTTGGCGCCGCCCACGCGCCGCGTCTTGACTTCCAGCACCGGCTTGCAATTCTCGACGGCTTTCTTGAAGAGCTTGAGCGGATCCTCGCCCGTGCGCTCGCGGACCTTGTCCATGGCCTCGTAGAAGATCCGCTGGGAGACGCTCTTCTTGCCGTCCCACATCATGCAGTTGATGAACTTCTCCACCAGCGTGGAGTTGTAGACGGGATCGGGCGGGATCTCGCGCGGTTCAGGTCTGCGTCGTCGTGGCATGGCAGTTTACTGTTTGGGCCGCTTGGCACCGTACTTGGACCGGCTCTGGCGGCGGTTGGCCACGCCCGCGGCATCCAGCGCACCACGGATGATGTGATAGCGGACGCCGGGCAGGTCCTTGACGCGGCCGCCGCGAACGAGCACGATCGAGTGTTCCTGCAAGTTATGGCCGACGCCGGGAATGTAAGCCGTCACCTCAATCCCGTTCGTCAGCCGGACACGAGCCACCTTCCGCAAAGCCGAATTCGGCTTCTTGGGCGTGGTGGTGTACACGCGGGTACACACTCCACGCTTCTGCGGGCAGCCCTGCAAGGCAGGGCTGGCCGTCTTGTAACGCGGGGGCTTTCGCCCGATCCGCACCAGTTGATTGAAGGTCGGCACGACTCTACCTCTTCACTGTCTCCACGCTGGCGATGAAAGCAAGAACCGCCGGCTCGCAGGCGGCCGGATCCGCCTCGCCCGACATGCTGGGGAACTTGCTGATCCCTGGCGCCGCCGCCGGCTTCGAAAGGTTACTCGCTCCGGACAGCCCATGCTCCCGGCTGCGTAAAGCCTCCGGGCGCCTCGGGGCCGACCCCTGCTTGCGCGCAAGGCACTCGCCTCGCGAGCAGGAGTTTCACACTAGTTCGCCAAACGATACATAGCATAGCGGATCGGCCGCCTGCGTGTCAAACGCAAGAAACCCATGGTCGCGCGGGCCCCAGGCTGCCGGAGGGCACGCTGCCGCGCCCGAGCCAGTGCTGCTAGAATCGGCCTTTGAGTGTGATCTGGCCGGCCGTGCTCGCTTTCATTGTGGCGCTGGGAATTTGGGCCTGCACCCTGAGGCAGGGGGAGTGAGTCTCGAAAACGCGTTCTGGAACGTGGCCTTGTTTTGGGGACTCACCGCCCCTCACGAGTTCGCTCACGCCTGGGCGGCCACGCGCCTGGGCGACGACACGCCACGCAGGCAGGGACGCCTGAGTCTCAATCCCCTGGCTCACGTGGACTGGCTGGGAACCGTGCTGCTGCCCGCGCTCACCTCGCTCAGCGGCTACGGCTTCCTGGGCTGGGGACGCGCCGTCCTTACCGACCCTGCGGCCCTGCGCGGCGGCTGGGGCGGCCTGGCGCTGGTGGCCCTCGCCGGTCCAGCCATGAACGTGGTGATGGCCGTGCTGCTGGGTGCCGGGGCCGCGCTGACCGCAACCACGGCGCCCCTGGTGTCCGCGCTGGCTGTCAAAGGCATGTGGCTCAGCCTCTACCTGGCTCTTTTCAACCTGATGCCCGTACCGCCGCTCGATGGCTCCAAGTTCCTTCTGGCGGCCCGCGTGCCGCCTACCCTCTATGAGCAGGCAAGTCGCTACGGCTTCCTGCTTCTGATCCTGGCGATGAGCGCTGGGGACTTGGGGCGCTGGCTTTCGGAAGGAAGTTGGCGGGGAACCCGGCTGATCCTGAACTGGTTCGCCTGAAGCTACTGGGAAGGGGGCAGGGTCAGAGAAGCCTTCGCCAACGCTTTGCGCACCAGTTCGAAGGCCTCCGATTCCGACATGCCCCGCGAAAGAGCAATCTCGGTAACGAGCATCTGGCGGGCGCGCTCCAGCATGCGCTTTTCGCGGAAGGAAAGCGGCTTCTGGGCCTGCAATAATAGCAGGCTCTTGAGGACCTCGGCGATCTGGAGCAGTCCTCCCACCCGCATCTTCTCGCAGTTCTCCTTGAACCGGTTTTTCCAGTCCCCGCGAGACTTGCAGGCGCCCGAGGAAAGAAACGCCAGCACCCGTTCCAGCTCCCCGTTGCGGCATAGTCGCCGCAGGCCTATCTCCTCGGCGTGCGAAAACGGGACCATGACCGTCATGTGGTTGCAAACCAGCCGCAACAGGTAGAACTTTTCGGGGCGGCTACCGAAGTAGCGGACACTGATGTTCTCAATGACCCCGATTCCCTGGTTCGGATATACGACCTTCTCGCCTACCTGGAAGCCTGGCATGCCCTGACCCCTTCCCTGCGATCCATCGCCGGCCGCTCGGTTCCAACCAAGTTAGAAGTGAATGGTAACCGGAAACGGCCCCCAAGTCAATAGAAAACCCGAGCCGATTCGCCAGCCGGCCAGAAGCGAGCCACCCCGGGGAAGGCGCGGACCAAGGCTGCGGGGCCTGTCAGCGGGCGCCGCGGCCCAAAAGCAGGATTTTCGTCGTACGAAACAGGATCAGCAGGTCCAGGCCGACCGACATGTGCTTGATGTAGAAGAGGTCGTAGCTCAACTTTTCGATATTGTCTTCTAGGGTGGCGCAATAGCCGTTGTGAACCTGCGCCCACCCAGTGATGCCTGGCCGGACGTTCCAGCGCTGGGTATAGAGGGGGATCCGGGCCGCCAGCTCGCGCTCCATTTTGGGAGTGAACGGGCGCGGCCCGATGAAGTCCATGTCGCCGCGAAGTATGTTAAAAAGCTGGGGCAGCTCGTCGAGCCGGGTCCGCCGCAGCCAGCGCCCAGCCCGCGTGATCCGATCGTCGTCAGGCTGGGCGGGCAGGTCGGGATCGGCCTCATGAAGCATGGTTCGGAACTTATAGAGAGTAAAGGTCTTCCCATCCAAACCCACCCGCTTCTGCCGGAACAGCGCCGGGCCCCGAGAGTCCAGCCGGATCCAAGCCGCAATCAGCGCCATCAATGGCGCCCCCACCGCCAGGCCGAGGAGCGACAAAGCCAGAGATAGCACGCGCTTGCCCAGAACCATCGAGCGGGACGCCATAAAGCCGGAGGAAAACAGCAGTGAGCTGGGACGGAGCGACAGCACCGGCACCTTGCCCGTGATCGCCTCGTAAAGCTCAGCGCCATCCTGGACGCGCAAGCCACGCGCCTTCAGCCGCAGAAGTTCCTCGACGGGCAACCGGCCACGCCTCTCTTCCATTGCCACCACCAGCCTGCTGACGCCTTCCCGCCGCAAGACCTCACCAATCTCGTCCAAATCACCGAGATTGCGCAAACCGAACAGGGCGTCATCCGCGGCGCCCACGTAGCCGGCCAGCTCCAAGCCCAGCTCCGGGCGCTTGCGCAGCTCCCGCACCAGCTCGCGGGCCAACGCGCCCCCGCCCAGGATGGCGATGCGTTCCTTCCAGCCTGCGGCTCCGTTGACCAGCGCGAAAAGCCGCCGCCATGCGAGCAGCGCCACGCCGCCCAGGGTCAGCCACAGCACGAACGGCCCGCGGCCGACCTGAACCGGCGGATAGGCGAAGTAGACCACCGCCAGCACCACGCACACGGTGCCCAGCACCTGTAGCAGCCGCGTCGCCACCTCGCGTGCGTTGAGCAGGACCTCGGATTCGTAAAGATCGTAGTAGTACATGCAGAGCATGCAAACCACGCAGGCCAGAAGCCGTGCGCGAGCGCCGTGGTCGTAGCTCAGCGCCAGGTCCGCATCCCGGCCGAACCACAGCACCGTGGCCAGCCAGAAAGCCGAGTAGACCAGCAGCGCCTCGCTCAGCACCAGCAGGAAAGTTCGACCCGCGAAGCTGACGCCGAAAACCTTCACCACCAGCGCGTCCTCCTCACCCGCGATGCCCCAAGCCGGCAGGCCTCTCCTTGTCCCGGCCCGCGTAATAGACGTAGCCGTGACTGGTATGTTTGCAGAGAAACCACACCGGCGCCATGTTGATCACCACGCCCACCAACCTCTCGGCGGGGATCGTCTCCAGCGCCCTCCAGCAGAGATTGCGTCTGGTGTGGTCGGGACGCACGACGAGCACAACGCCATCGCAGGCAGCCTGGATCAGATCGTAGTCGGCAACCATTCCGACAGGTGGCGAGTCCACAATGATCGAACGGAAATGCTTGCGGAGCTCGGCGCACAGCGCGGGCCAAGCGGGCGAATCGTAAAGCTCGGCGGGATGCTCCGGACGCTGGCCGGCGGGCAGGAAATAAAGGTTCGGGATGCGGTCCAGCCGTCCCACCGCCTCGGTCCAGGAACATTCTCCCGCGAGAACGTTGGCGAGGCCGGGCGAAACCTGGGTTCCCAGCATGGCGGCCAGGCTCGCGCGGCGGAAGTCGCCGTCCACCAGGAGCACGGATTGGTCCAGCTTGAGGGCCAGCGCCCCGGCCACATTGAGCGCGGTCACGCTTTTGCCATCGCCCACTTGCGGGCTCGAGACCGCGAGGATGCGCAGCGGCCGGGGGTTCAGCAGGATCTTGGTGCGAATGATCCGGTATTGCTCCGCGGCCCGGCTCTCGTCGCCGTGGAACGGGAACA
>JBMFPL010000191.1:0-6795 GCA_049969115.1 Bryobacteraceae bacterium
TCAAGCTGGTTGAGCGAAAGCACCACCGCCACGCGCGCCAGCGGGTCGGCGCCTTGCAGCTTCCAGGCTACCCCGGCGGCGTGCTCGGCGATTTCCCGCGTGCGCGGCTGCGGCCAGAGCCGGTAGGCCTGGATGTACTTTTCCAGGCCGATACGGCGGATGGCGTAAGGGTCGGGGTAGCGATCCGGCAGGTGCGGGCGGTCGCTCAGATCGGGGTCGGCGAAGAGAATTTCGGCGCCGATCTCGAGCGTGGTGCGTATGGCTTCGGTAAAGGGATCGGCAGGTTCCACCGGGAGGTAAACCGCCTGGTCCTGGTCTTCGGGATCGGGGTACAGCAACACCGTGATTTCGGGCAACCGTTCCACGGCGCGCAGGTAAGCGGGGGCGAGCGAAGCGGGCAGCTCCACGGCCACCACCTGCGGCCGCTCGCGCAGGAGCCGCCGCCTGACTTCGATGGCGAACTCCATCCGCCCGGGGACCACGGGCAAATAGAGAAAACGGCCGCGGCGCAGATTGGCGGGATGGAAGCTTTCAGGCAGGCGATCGGACCCTCGGGACATAACGCAGCGCCTCTTCGCCCAGGATCTCGAAGATCGCCATCTCCAGCGCCCGCTCGTGCTGCCAGGCTTCGGTGGCTGTGCTGCGCAGCTTCATGGCGTAGCGTGCGATGTTGATGCCGTCGCGCACGCTGTAGCGCTCGTCGGCCGCGTGAGCCTGTTGCAGGAAGTCGGTCACGTATTGCAGGATTTTTTCGTCGCCGAAAGGAAGGTTTTCCTTGAGGATCAGGTATTCCTCGTCCCGCTCCGGAAAATCAATCAGGATCTGCGGTTGTAGACGCGAGTGGATGTATTCGGGGAGATCGAAAGTGGAGGCGTCGTCGTTCATCGTGGTGACCAGACGGAAATCGGGATGGGCCTTGATCTTGATGCCTGCCACCACCGACTCCACGTAACGGCGGCTGTCGAGCAGCGGCGCCAGCGAGGCCCAGCTTTTCTCGCTCATGCGGTTGCCCTCGTCCAGGATGGCGACGCCTCCCCGGATCATGGCCGTCACCAGCGGCGAGGCAACGTAGCGCAGCTTGGATTCCCCTTCGATCACCGGTTGCACAATGAGGTCTTCCGGGCGCGTGTCCACGGTGGCTTGCATGATGTAGACTTCGCGCCCCAGCCTCTTGGCCGCCGCGTAGGCGAGCGTGGTCTTGCCAACGCCCGGCTTGCCGATCAGCCGCGGGTTCATCGGCAAATCGCCCGGCCCGATGACCAGCCATGCCGCCAGCAGTTGCCGCATCACTTCCTCCTGGCCAACCCAGCGTACGGGCAATTCGTCGGGGTGAGCCAGGTGCAGCGGCACGCCCTCGATTTCGACCACCATAGGCCCCAATTTCGATTGTAGACCCGCTGCGGCCGGGCGAGCTCTCGCGCTACTCTGTTTGCTTTGCCCGGGAAAGCCTCGAGGGCAGCGCCCGGCATCGGGGACCGACGATGCGCTACATCCTTGCCTTGGACGAAGGGACCACCAGCGCCCGGGCCGCGCTCTATGACCCTGAGGGGCGCCGGGTGGCCATGCAATCCGAGCCGATCGAGCCGGTTTACCCCCGGCCTGGCTGGGTCGAGCAAGACGCCGAGCAGATCTGGACGGCGCAACTGGCGGCGGCGCGGCGCTTGCTGGAAAAGGCCGGTGTGCCCGCCCGGGACATCGCAGGCATCGGCATCACCAACCAGCGCGAGACCACGGTCGTCTGGGAGCGCGCCAGCGGCCGGCCGATCGCGCCCGCTATCGTGTGGCAATGCCGGCGCACCGCGGATTACTGCGCCGGGCTGGCGGCTTCGCCGCGCGCCGCAGAAATCACGCGCCGGACGGGCCTGGTGGTGGATCCGTACTTCTCCGCCTCAAAGATCCGCTGGATTCTGGAGCACGTGCCCGGAGCCGGCGCCCGCGCAGAGGCGGGCGAGCTGCTGTTCGGCACCGTAGACACGTGGTTGGCCTGGAAACTCACCGGCGGCCGGGCGCACGTGACGGATCCTTCCAATGCCTCCCGCACCATGCTCATGGATCTGGCCCGCGGCGAGTGGGATGACACGCTGCTGGAGTGGTTCGGCGTCCCGCGGCCCATGCTGCCGCGGATCGCGCCTTCCAGCGCGGTGGTGGGCGTGGCGGAGGCCGCGTGGCTGGGGGCCGAGATTCCCATCGGGGGGATCGCGGGCGATCAACAGGCGGCGCTGGCCGGGCAGGCGTGCTTCCGGGCCGGCCTCAGCAAGAACACGTATGGCACGGGATGTTTCGCTCTGCTGCACACCGGGGATGCCTTGCCGGTCTCGGCCAACCGCCTGCTGGCCACGCGCGCGGCCTCGACGGGCGCCGACGCCCAGTTCGCCATCGAGGGCAGCGTGTTCATCGCGGGCGCGGCGGTGCAGTGGCTGCGCGACCAGCTCGGTCTGATCGCCACCGCCGCTGAATCCGAGGCGCTGGCGGCTTCCGTGCCGGACACGGCGGGCGTTTACCTGGTTCCCGCCTTCGTGGGGCTGGGCGCGCCGCACTGGGATCCGGCTGCGCGCGGCGTCATCACGGGCTTGACGCGGGCGGCGGGCCGAGCCCACATCGTGCGCGCCGCGCTGGAAAGTATCGCCTACCAGACGCGCGATCTGATCGTGGCCATGGAGGCCGATGCCGGGCGGCCCCTGAGCGAGCTGCGCGTAGACGGCGGCGCGGCGGCCAACAATTTTTTGATGCAGTTCCAGGCCGATATCCTGGACCGGCCGATCGTCCGCCCCACCGACACCGAAACCACCGCGCTGGGAGCCGCGTTTCTGGCCGGTCTGGCGGTGGGCTTCTGGAAGAGCGTCGAGGAGCTGGAAAGCTTCTGGCGCGTCGAGCGTGTGTTCGAGCCGCGCATGCCCGTCTCGCGCCGCGACCAACTGCTGGATGGCTGGCGCGAAGCGGTGGCCCGCTGCCGCTGGCGCCCTTGAGCTTCAGCCGCTCATCCGAAGCGGCGGCCGTGCGGGATCCAGCCGGGCATCACGTAAGCGTAAAACGTCACCACGCCGCCCACGATCAGCGCCAGAAGGATGCTGTGCTTGAGCACGGCGCGGAACAGATCGCCTTCCTTGCCCTCCTGCCCGGTGGCGGCGCAGGCCACGATGATGGACTGGGCGTCGATCATCTTGCCCATGACGCCGCCGGCGGAGTTAGCGGCCGCCATCAGGACCGGGCTGAGACCCAGGCGATTGGCCGTGATCACCTGGAGGCTGCCGAACAGCGCGTTGGAGCCGGCGTCGGTACCCGTCAGCGCTACGCCCAGCCAGCCGATCAGCGTTCCGAACAGCGGGAATAGCTTGCCGGTATTGGCCATCGCCAGGCCCATCACCGCGTCCATGCCGGAGTAGCGTGTCACGAAGCCCAGGCCCAGCATGGCCATGATGGCGACCAGGCTGTAGCGCATCCGGCGCAGGGTTCGCGCAAACACGCGCAGCGTGGCGGGCAGCGAAAGCCCGAGCAGCGGGCCAGCCGCCAGCCCGGCCAAAAACGTGGCCGTGCCCACCGCCGAAAGCCAGGCGAAATCGAACAGCGCGGGTTCCGGATGCGGCTCGGCCACCACGGGCGGGGTGCGCACTACCTGATTGTGCAGCCAGGACACGGGGCCGCGGAGCGTGACCGCGTCCAGGACGCGCTTGACCGGCGGCAGACCCCAGACGATGACGAAGAGGGCTAGTAGAAGGAAGGGCGACCACGAATGCGACACTTTTCTGAAGGAATGTTTCGGCCCGGACTGCCCCCTCCACGCGCCGTCCCACGGGTAGCGCCAGATCCTGCGCGGCTGCCAGCGGCTGAAAAACAGGGTCAGCGCCGCCAGCGTCACCATGCCTCCCACGATGTCCACCAGAGCCGCGTCCACGTAGTTGGACCACAGAAACTGCACGGCGCCGAAGGTGATCCCGCAGGCCAGAAGGCCCGGCCATACTTCCAGCGTCTCGCGGGACTTCACCTGCCAACGCACCAGCCAGAAAGGTAGGATCACGGCAGTGAAAGGCAGGATGCGCCCCACCATGGCGCTGAGGTCGGCCTCGGGGAGGCCAGTCACCGCCACCAGCGTGCGGATGGGATTGCCCACGCCGCCCCAGGCCACCGGGGCCGTGTTGGCGATCAGGCAGAGCACCGCGGCATGAAAGGGATTGAAGCCGATGCCCGCCATCATCGCGCCGCAAATGGCCACCGGCGCGCCGCCACCGCCTGCGCCCTCCAGCACCGCGCCGAAAGCGAAAGCGATCAGCAGCACTTGCAGCCGGCGGTCCGCCGTGATCCCGCTGATGGACTCCTGGATCACCTGGAAATGGCCCGTCTCCACCGTGATCTGGTAGACGAAGACCGCGGCTACCAACGTCCAGGCGATGCGCACCACGGCGTAGACCAGGCCGTGCGCCACTGCGGCCGCCACCATGCGCCCGGGCATGCCGAAAGCGGTCACGGCCAGCACGACGGCGGCAAGGAAGGCGTACAAGGCGGCGCGCCAGGCGATTGTCTTGCGCACCGCCAGCAAGTAGAACAACAGCCCCACGGGGAAGGCCGCCACCGCGGTGGAAAGCGGCGCGAACCCGAGCGGATCGTAGTTTTGCACCCAGGCGCCGGTCATAGGCCGAATCCCGCATGCTATCACTTCCGGCGCCGCTGCTTCAGTACAATAAGTCCGACATGGAAACGCGACTGCCAACCGCCGCCATTACGGACGAGTTTTCACCCGATCTGGAAACCGCTGCGCGCGCCATGGCCCGCATCGGCATGAAGGGCGCCGAGCTGCGCGTGGTCTTCGGCAAGAACATCCTGGATCTGACCGACGAAGAAGTCGACCGGGCCCGGCAGATCGTCGAGGCGCAGGGGCTGAAGGTCATCTCGCTTTCCTCGCCCATCCTCAAGTGCACGCTGCCAGGCGGTCCCGAGCTGGACACGCGCTTCCAGCACGATGTCTTCGCTTCCAAACACACCTTCGAAGACCAGCCGCGCTTGGTGCGCCGCGCTTTCGAAATCGCCCACCGCACGGGAGCGCGCATCATCCGCGTGTTCTCGTACTGGCGCACGGTGGATCCCGAAAAGTGCCTGCCCAAGATCATAGACGCCCTGGCCGACCTGGCCCGTAAAGCCGCGCCGGAGGATCTCGTCATCGGCTTGGAGAACGAGCACGCCTGCAACATCTCGAGCGGCGCTGACGTGGCCCGCGTGCTAGCGGCCGTGGACCATCCGAACCTGAAGGTGGTCTGGGATCCGGCCAATGCCTTCGTGGCCGGCGAGAATCCTTATCCCGAGGGTTTCTCCAGGATCCCGCCGGAGCGCATCGCGCACGTGCACGCCAAGGACTGCTACCTGGTGGATGGCAAGCCGCGCTGGGGCGCGCTGGGCTGCTGTGCGCTGGACTGGAAGGGTCAGATCGCGGCCTTGTTGTCCGCGGGCTACACCGGTTACGTGAGCTTGGAGACGCACTGGCCCGGTCCCGAGGGCGACAAATTTATGGCCAGCGTCATCTGCGGCTGGAACCTCCAGCACCTGCTGGCCGCCTGACGCTCGGATTTCGCCCTGCGCGCAACGCCGTGCTATCCTGAGGTCAACGAGGAGGGGGCACGACGATGCGCCTGCCCATTCTCTGCGGCGCACTCTGGCTGGGCGCAACCCTGCTAGGCTGGCAAGGGCGCTACTGGGGCTTCCGCCAGGAAGTTGACAACGACGACGCGCCTTTCCCGCCCGATGGCCACGAGAAAACCGAATTCGTCTTCGCCCGCCTGCGCTATCCCTCGGTGCGCTTCGCCTGGGGATTCCGCGGCAACTGGGCCACCGATTATTGGAAGGCCGACCGCCAGTTCGTGCAGGGCGTGCGCAGGCTGACGCGCATCCATGTGCGCTCGGTCGAGCAGGTGGTCGACTTGGACTCCGATGAGATCTACAACTGGCCCTGGATCTACGCGGTCGAGGTCGGCCACTGGGATCTGACCGACGCCCAGTGCAAACGCCTGCGCGATTACCTGCTGCGCGGCGGCTTCCTGATGGTCGACGATTTTCACGGCACCTGGGAGTGGGAGACCTTCATGGCCTCGCTCAGCCGCGTCTTCCCCGACCGCCCGGTGGTGGACATCGATTCCGGCGATCCCATTTTCCATGTGCTCTACGATCTGGACGAGCGCTTCCAGGTGCCTGGCATCCAGTACTGGTACACCGGGCGCATCTACGAAAAGGACGGCATCGAACCGCGCTGGCGCGCCCTCTATGACGACAAGGGGCGCATCATGGTGGCCATCTGTCACAACATGGATTTGGGCGACGCCTGGGAGTGGGCCGATCACCCGCGCTATCCCGAACGCTACGCATCGCTGGCCTACCGCATCGGCATCAACTACATCATTTACGCGATGACGCACTGAGGGCCGGATGTTCGAGCTGTTGTTCAAATACCCTCCGGCCGCCTTCTCCCGGGGCCACCTGGTGTGGCTGTCGCCCTGGCCCGCATGGTGGCTGCTCTTGGCCCTGCTCGCCGCTGCACTGCTGCTGGGCTGGCGGCTGTGGCGCAAGCCCGCGCCCCACATCGAGGCCGGCCCGCGCCGGCGGGCGGCGCTGTGGGCCTTGCAAGCCGGATTTGTCGCCTTGCTGCTGGCGATGCTCTGGCAGCCCGCGCTCAGCGTGGCTACGCTCAGGCCGGAGCAGAACGTGATCGCGGTCCTGCTGGATGATTCCCGCAGCATGAGGATCGAGGAAGGCGGCAGCACGCGCCTGCAACAGGCGCGGCGCGTGCTCGAGGATGGCCTGCTCGATGGGTTG
>JBMFPL010000192.1:0-6779 GCA_049969115.1 Bryobacteraceae bacterium
TCGCACACGAAGGCCGGGTCCTTGCCGCCCAGTTCCAACCCCATGTCGAGCAACTGTTTCGATGCCTCCCGGTAGACCTGGCGGCCGCCCTCGACTGAGCCGGTGAACGAAATGAAGTCGACCGCGCGGGCCTCGATGAGCTTGCGCACGGCATCGTGGGTGACGTGGATGGAGGCAATCAGGTCCGGCGGCAGGTCAGTCTTGCGGAAGGCTTCGACGAAGGCGTCGCCGCAGAGCGGAGTGAGGCGCGCGTGCTTGATGAGAACGGCGTTGCCGGCCAGCAGCGCGGGAACCACCACGTTGACCGCGATCAACAGCGGGTAATTCCAGGCCGGAATGTCGAGCACGATGCCCAGCGGCTCGTGACGGATGAAGCGCTTGAAGCCGGGCTTGGGCGGAAGCACATCATCGGCCAGCGCGCCCGGCGCCAGGCGCATCATGGTCTCGGCCCGGTCGAGCATGGTGTCCACCTCGCGCCTGGACTGCCGGATCGGCTTGCCCATCTGGCGGGTGATTTCCAGCGCCACCCGCTCCTTCATCTCGCGAAAAGCATCGAGGAACGGCCGGCAGATCTCGATGCGACGCTCGACGGGCACGTCGCGCCAGGCTTGCTGCGCGCGCCGCATCCGCTCCAGGGTGGACTGGAGCTCGCCTTCCGGCGTGGGTTCGATGGTGCGGTAGACGGTTTCGTTGGCGGGATTGATCAGTATCCAGCTCATGCAGCCTCCTTACCAGCTCTCTTCATACAGTCGCAACAGGTCCGCCTCGGTGCAGGGGCGGATGTTGGTGCGGTGGCAGGGATCCTCGAACGCCTTGGCGGCCAGCGCTGGCAGGCTTTCGCGCAGCACGCCATGGTTGCGCAGGCCGCGCACGATGCCCAGCCGGTCCACGAAGGCCTCGACCTCGGCAACCGCTCGCCGCGCCGCCTCGATCTGCGTCATCTGGTGAACCGGCACCCCGAACATGGCCGCCAGACGCGCGTAGTGCGGCGCTGCGGCCTCCAGGTTGAAGCGCATCACCGCGGGCAGGCATAGCGCATTGGCCAGCCCGTGGTTCAGCCCGAACTCGGTCGAAAGTGGGTGGGCCAGCGAGTGCGCCGCGCCCAGATCTTTCTGGAAGGCAATGGCGCCCATGGTCGCGGCGATCTGCATGTAGCCTCGCGCCTCAATGTCAGCGCCGTGGCGCACCGCGCGCTCGAGATAGCGCACCACCAGCTCTAGCCCGTGTATGGCGATCGCGTCGCACAAGGGATGGAAAACCGGGCAAGTCCACGATTCCAGGCAGTGCGTGAAGGCGTCCATTCCGGTAGCCGCGGTGAGGGCGGGAGGCAGTCCCACGGTCAGCTCGGGATCGAGGATCGCGCGCGCCGGCATCAGATGCGGGCTGAAGATGATGATCTTGCGCCCGAGCCGGCGTGAGGTGATCACCGAGGAACGGCCGACCTCGCTACCCGTGCCGGCCGTCGTGGGGATGGCGACGACCGGGTCGTAGGGACCGGTCAGGCGCTGCCATCCGCCGACCTGAGCCTCCAGCTCGGTCAGCGGCTCGCTGTGGCGCGCCTTGACTACCACCGCTTTGGCCGCGTCGAGTGCGCTGCCGCCGCCCAGGCCCACCACGCCGTCGCATCCAGCCGCGCGGTAGCGCTCGGTGGCTGACAAAACGTCGTCCTCGGTGGGATTGCCGTGCACTTCGGCGAAACTCTCGAAGTCGACGCCCGCCTGCGCAAGGGCGGAGGAAACGGCAGCGAACGGCGCCGCCGCCCTCACGCCGGGATCGGTCACCACCAGGGGTTTGCGAACGCCCGTTTCCCGCAGGCAGTCCGGCAGGCGGCGCACCGCGCCGCAACCGAAAAGGATGCGGGTGGGAAAGGAGAAAACGCTCAGTTCCTCGAACATTACGAGTTACCTCCCTGCCGCCGGCGGCAGCACGATTTTCCTTATCCAGTTACGAAATTCGACCTGTCGGATTTGGGGATCCAGCACGTCGTCGTCTATGTCGAGTTGCCACCTGAGATCCTTTCGCTGCGGGTTGGCATGCAGCGTTTCCAGGCGCTCCACGTAAGCCTGGAGGTCGTCGTAATCCCGGAAAAAGCCCTCCGGGATCAACTTACTGGCGCGGGCTACGATGAGCCGCGCCATCTCGTGCAGATCGTACTCGGGATGATACTGCAAGCCCCAGAAAGTACCCTTGCCGTGGCGCACCTCGATGGCCTGCACGCGGGTGAAATCGTTAGTGGCTAGCAGCACGCCGCCCGGCGGCAGTTCGGTGACTTCGTCGAGGTGACTGATGAAGGCGTTGTAGACCGGTGGCTTGCTTTCGAACATGGGATGGCGCAGGCCTTCTTCCGTAAGCCGGATCTTGCGGGCCAGGCCCATCTCGCGTCCTCGCGGGTTGGCCTCTACACGACCGCCAGCCGCCACCGCGCCCATCTGAATCCCCCAGCAGGTTCCGAAGGCTGGCGTGCCGGCCTCGTAGCAGCGGCGCGCGTACTCGATCTGGCGGTTCACACGGTCATCGTGCGTGTGATAGATCGTGAGGTTACAGCCCGTCCAGAGCACTCCGTGGTAGTGCTCGGGCGGCGCGGGCGGAAGCGGGTCGTCGCTAGGGAACCAGACGTCATAGAGGGCGCCGGGCAGGTGCGCGAGGAGCATCTCGGCGTAGAGCCGCCAGGCGTGTTTCATGCCCACCGCGTCGAATTCATCCCGGCTGGCTTTGGGGTAGCCATCAATGATGAGAAAGCGCAACGGGGCTTCCATGGATGGTTCTCACTCTCCGTCCAGCGAAGCGATGATGGCGGGCAGGTCACGGTAGTCGCGACACACGGCGTCCGCTTCGGTCCGCTCGCTGCCGCGATCCTTGACCACCGTCAGCAGAACGGCGCGGCAGCCGGCGCTGCGCGCGCCGACAACGTCGTTGTGCTCGCGATCGCCCACGTGAACCATTTCCTCCAGCCGGCAACCTGCCTGGCGCGCGGCGCGCTCGAACATCTCGGGAGCGGGCTTGGAGCGGCCGACCTCGTCAGAGAAGGCGAAAGCGCAGAACAAATCCTTCAGACCGTAGCCCGCCAGCAACTCGCGCAGCGCCCAGCCCGGCGTGAAGATGGCGTCGGAAACCACCGCCAGCCGGTAGCGCCCGGCGAGGGCGCGCAGGGCCTCGGCCACGCCCGGGGCCAGGTCGGGCCGCACCCGCAACTCCATCTCTTCGTGCAGACGAACCAGCTCGGACAGCTCCTCATCGAGCAACTCGCGGTGCAGCCCGGCCAGCAGGACGCCCAGCCGCTCGCGCACCTTCCAGGTCACCTGCTGGTTGCGCCAGACATGCCAAAAAGCGGCGTCCGCCGTGTCGTAGGCGCAGTCCACCAGCGCCCGCTCGATCGGGGCATGACGGCAGAGGAAGCGATGCACCAGCTCGCGCCGCTCTACGGATTTCGGGGGCAGGCCCAGCGCGCGCCGCTTGGGCTCGTCGGAATCGTCAATGAAGACAGTGTCCCAGAGATCGAAGGAAACGGTATGAACGCGTGGCATCGAAGCAACTTCGCCAGTATACCCTGAGGTCGCGGGGGCACGTCAGAGATTGGTTTTGCCCAAGCGTGCTCGCCGCCAAAGCAGAAAGGCCAGTAGCGTCCCCGCGGCTGCCACCATGACCAGCATGGCCAGAATCGGTTCCAGGCGCTGGCCCGAGGACTTGTACATCCAGCCCACGATTTCTTCCTGGAAGATAGGCCCGATGGATCCCATGCCGTTGATGATGCCCGCGGCGGCCAGCGCACCGCGCCTGGATCCCACGTCAATGGCGCCCACGCCGGAAACCAGCGAGTCCGGACCGAAAAGCATGAAGCCCGCCAGCCCCATCGCCAGCGTGAAGAAGAACACGCTGCGGGCGCCCAGCGTGGCCATGAGCAGGAACGAGAGCGTCATCAGCGAGAGCATGGCGAAAGCCAGGAAGGCGCGACGGCCGTGGAACAGCTTGTCCGAGGCCACGCCCGCCACGATCACCCCCGCGAAGCCACAAAGCTCGAAGACGGTCGACAGATAGCCCGCTTCGTCCCCCGCCAGCCCGAAATTGCGGCGCAGGAAGAACGGCGCCCAGCTCCACAGCGCGTAACGCAGGAACTTGATGGTGAAGTAAATCAGTCCCATGATGAGCACGCTGAGGACGACGTCCGCTGTCCAGCCGAGCGGCTCGCGCCCGCCCGGTTTGGAGGGCACGGCTGTTGATTGCTCGTCTTCTTCGATGGGCGGCAAGCCGACTTTGTCCGGCCGGTTCGGGTGCCACGCGATCACGAGCACCCAAATGGCCGCCAGTGCCAGCGCGCCGCCGAAATAAGACCATCGCCAGCCGAAGCGGCCCAGCAGCCACGCCGCCAGGGCGGTCGAAACCAGCGACCCTGCCTGGTAACAGGTGGACCACACGCCCAGCACACTGCCGCGCTCGCGCCGGCGGAACCAGTGCGCCAGGCTGCCGATGCAACCTGGCCAGCCCGTGCCCTGCGCCAGCCCGTTCAGCGCCAGAAACATAAGCAGCGTCCAGAACGCGCTGCTGGCGCCGAAGACGAAGTTACACGCCACCGAGATGGCGATGCCCACTACCAGCAGCATCTTGGGACCCAGCACGCGCCCGAAGAACGCGCTGGAAAACTGGCCGGCGGCGTAGGCGGCAAGGTAGGCCGTTCCAAGGTGCGCCAGTTCCACCGAGGAAAATCCCAGCGCGGCGCCCATGTCCGCCTTGGCCACGTAAAACGGCTTGCGGCAGAAATAGTAGCCCGCGTAGGCCAGCCAGGTGGCCGCGAAGATGCGCACCTGCCAGGGCCGGTACGCGCGCGCCAGCGCATCCGGCGAAAGCGTCCCGGCTTCCGAGGCTGGGTGAATTTCTCGACGCACTTCTGGCATTCTCGCACAACCCTGGCGGGTAACCGCCTGCCACCGCAGCCGCGCTTCTGTTAGCCTGACCTGTTGGAGCAGGAGGTTCTCATGCGCGGCCGTTGCAAAGCATGGATGGCGATTGGATCTGTCGCGCTGGCGGTGATGGCTGCCGTATTAGCTGCGGCCCGCCAGCAGGAAACGAAGAAGGAACGAAGTTCGCCGCCGGGCTACGACGACACGCCCATGCTTCCCGGACAGCCCTGGCGCGTTCACGACATCAAACGGCCCCAGCCGCCGCTGGTGCGGCCGGGCGAGCGCCCCGGCGACCCCCCTTCCGACGCCATCGTGCTCTTCGATGGCAAGGATCTTTCTCACTGGCACCATCGCGGCCGCGGACCTGACCGGGGCAAGATCCTCCCGCCCAAATGGAAAGTCGAGAACGGCTACATGGAAGTCGTCGGCGGGACGGGTGACCTGGTGAGCAACGAGAAGTTCGGCGATGCCCAGTTTCACATCGAATGGGCAGCGCCGCCGCGCATCGAGGGTTCGGGGCAGTGGCGCGGCAACAGCGGCGTGCTGCTGATGGAGCGCTACGAAATCCAGGTCCTGGACAACTGGGAAAATCCCACGTACGCCGACGGGATGGCGGGCGCCATTTATGGCCAATTCCCGCCGCTGGTCAACCCGGCGCGCCGCCCGGGCGAATGGCAGACCTACGATATCGTTTTCGAAGCGCCGCGCTTCGAAGGCGAGCGGCTGGTCAAGCCGGCTTACGTGACCGTGTTCCTGAACGGCGTGGTGGTGCATCACCGCCAGGCCATCCTCGGCCGCATGGCGCACCGCCGCGTGGGCACCTACGCGCCGCACGAACCCGAAGCCCCGCTGGCCTTGCAGGACCACGACACGCCGGTCCGCTTCCGCAACATCTGGGTGCGGCGTCTGAAGGGCTACGACGAGCGCTGAGGCTCACGAGCGCCCCGGCTGAAGGGCCCCCACTTACTGAAAGAACAGCCCGCCACAAACGGCAGGTTCGGCGGCGGGCTGAAGACCAAGGGCGGCCCGGCGCGCGGCCAGCACCGGCAGATAAGCCACCAGCGACTTGGCGTCGTAGAAACTCGTCCACTGCGTAGCCAGGCCTGACTCGGTTCCGTGATCGAGCAGGAACGAGCCGTCTTCGCGCTGGCAGGCGGCGTCGGAACGCACGATCCGATAGAGCTCCTCCAGCATTTGACCGCCCTGGGGAGCGAAGCGCGTCACCGCGGCGGTGATCCAGGCATGGTAGAAAACGTTGTCGATCTTGCGTCCGCCCATGCCGTCGAGCATCACCGAGCCCCGCGGCGAGGTATTGTTTAACGTCACCCGCGCGATCTCGATGGCGGTGTCGCGGGCGAGGGCATCCCCGGTTGCCTGGTAGAGCGCCACCAGACCGCGCAGCGCGTATTGGGATAGATTCCAGTTCCAGTTGTCCTGCGGGTTGGCGTGGCGATGGCGCCAGCGTTCCGCGGTCCACCGGCTCATTTTTAGGGCGGCGTCCAGGAACCACCGCTCACCGGTCTCGCGATAACAGTACACCAGCGCCTCCATGAAGTTGGAAGTGTCCACGCCGTCGGGATCCTGCGACCGGCTTTGCCGGCGCTCGTCCCAGCCTCGCGGGACGCCCTGCTCGTCGAAGATCCGTCGGTAGAAGTTGCGGATGGTCTCGATCACTTCGCGCCGCGCCCAAGGGTACAGGATCACATGGCTGGTGACCAAGGCGCCCTTGGCTCGCTGGTAGCGGGGGTGAATCCATCCCAGCTCATCGAAGAGGTTGCGGCGAGTGTGGAACATCCACCCCGGCGGCCGTTCGGTGCGCGTGATCTGGACGTCGTAAGTGAACTGCGCTGCTCGCCGGGCGCACACCAGGAAGCGCCCATCGCC
>JBMFPL010000193.1:0-6771 GCA_049969115.1 Bryobacteraceae bacterium
ACGCTGAGCAGATGTTCGGTGGTCGAAATCAGCACACCCTTGTTCATCAAGCTGGTGGCGTAGCTGACGCGGGCGACGCACCGCCAGTTGGCGGGCACTTGAAAGCCGTCCAGGTCCGTACGGACGAAAACAATGCCGACGCCAGCCGGGGCGGGCCGCATGCGGATCTTCACTGGGGCGCCGCTGTGAAGGCCGATGCCCGAGGCTTCCACGGGACGTTTCAGCGTGGTTTCCAGTCGCAACGGGTGCTCCCGTCCAAGCGCTTAGCAACGTCGGTTCCTGCGCGCAACTCACTGAAATCCAAGCCATTGCTTACCGGTCCTGTTGCTTTTTTGCCACACCTCGCGGCCCGCTTTGTGGCGGATGCGCCACAGCCCGTCCTGAGGCAGGAGCCGGCCGGCCGGGCGTCTCCGCTATGATGAGGGGGCGATGGCTCAAGGACGCCTCTTCCTCATCGACACTTTCGGCTTCATCTTCCGCGCCTACCACGCCCGCGCTCGCTCGGCCGCCCCCATGATGCGCACCTCTTCGGGCCAGCCCACCGAGGCGGCCTATATCTTCAACAACATGCTGCGCAGGCTGATTGCCGAGCATCACCCCGACTACATCGCGGCGGTATTCGAAAGCGCCGGCCCGACCTTCCGCGAGCAGGAGTTCGCCGACTACAAGGCCAACCGCCCGGAGATGCCGGCCGAGCTGGCCTCCCAGATTCCTTACATACGCCAAATCCTCGAAGCCATGCGCATCCCCGTGCTCGAGTACGAGGGCTACGAGGCCGACGACGTCATCGGCGCCATTGCGCGCCGCGCTGCTTCGGAAGGGCTGGAGGTGGTCATCGTCTCCAGCGACAAGGACATGCTCCAGTTGGTCTCCGATCGCGTGCGCATGCTCAACCCGATTAAGGAGGACAAAATTTACGATCCGGCGGCGGTCGAAGAAGAGATGGGCGTGCGTCCGGAGCAGATCCCCGACCTACTCGCCCTCAAGGGAGACGCCATTGACAACATTCCCGGAGCGCCGGGCATCGGGGACAAGGGGGCACGGGAACTCGTCCGGCGCTTCGGCTCGGTGGAGGAGGCGCTCGAACACGCCGCCGACGTCGAGCGGCGCACTTACCGCGAAAGCCTGCTGAACAACCGCGAGCGTATTCTGCTCAGCAAGCGCCTGGCCACGATTGATCCGAGCGCGCCGGTGGAGTTGGATCTGGAAGAGCTGGCTGCGCGTCCGCCCGACCTGGCCGCGCTCCGGCGGGTGTACAAGGAACTGGAGTTTTTCAGCCTCCTCAAAGAGCTGGGGCCGGAGCCCGACCAGCGCCCGCGCGATTACCGGGTGGCTGAGTCCCCCGAAGCCCTGAAAGCGTGGCTCGAAGGCGTGCCGCAGGACGCGCCCGTGGCCGTAGTGTTGGAGGCCAGCAGGACGGACGAAGGATTGCTCGAGGGGGCTAGCGAGGGGCAGGGAAGGATGGCGCTGGCTTGGCGACCGGGCGAGGTGCGGTCGGCGCCCGTGGCGTGGCTGGGGACTTTGAAGCCGTGGCTGGAAGACGAAGCCCGGCCGAAGATCACGCACGATCTCAAGGCTCTCCTGCTGGCTCTGGCCGAACGTGGGATCCGGCTGGCCGGTTGCCGCGAAGATCTGATGCTGTACGCCTTCCTGCTGCTGGCCGAGCCGGGAGCTTGCGGGCTGGAGGCGATCGTGCGCCGCTATCTGGACCGCGATCTGGAGCCAACAGTGGAGCATCGCGCAGACTGCGTTCTCGAAGCGGCGCCGATCCTGCGGCGGCAGGTGGACGAGGCCGGCCTGCGCCAGCTTTACGAGACCGTTGACCTGCCGCTGGCGCCTGTGCTGGCGCGCATGGAGCAGACTGGCATCCGCGTCGACCCGGCCGAGCTGGAACGCCTCTCGGCCCTCATGCAAGCCGAGCTCGAGCGGCTGACGGCGGAGATCCATGCTCTGGCGGGCCGGCCGTTCAACATCAACTCGCCGCAACAACTGGGCAAGATTTTGTTCGAAGAGTTGGGCCTGCCCGCACCCCCCCGTTACGGCAAGGGCCGGACGGTCTCCACTGCCGCCGATGTGCTGGAAGAGTTGGCGTCGGAGCACGAGATCGTGCGCAAGGTGCTCGAATACCGCCAGCTCGCCAAGCTCAAGGGCACTTACGTGGACGCGTTGCCGGCGCTCATCAACCCGCGCACCGGCCGCCTCCACACCAGCTTCAATCAGACGGGCGCAGCCACCGGGCGCCTTTCCTCCTCCGACCCCAACCTCCAGAACATCCCCATTCGCACCGAGCTGGGCCGGCAGATCCGCGCCGCATTCATCCCACGAGAGGGCTGGAAGCTGGTGGTGGCCGATTACTCGCAGATCGAGCTGCGGCTGCTGGCGCACTTTTCCCGCTGCCCCGTGCTGGTGGAGGCTTTCCGGCGCGGCGAAGACATTCACACGCGCACCGCGGCGGAGGTTTTCGGGGTTCCTCCGCTCATGGTGACGCCCGAGATGCGCCGGCGCGCCAAGGCGGTGAACTTCGGCATCATTTACGGGCAGACCGCCTTTGGCCTCGCCGCCCAGCTCGATATCCCCAAGCACGAGGCGCAGGCTTACATTGACAGTTACTTTCAACGCTACGCAGGAGTCAAGGAATTCATCGAGAACGCCATCGCCGAGGTACGGCGCACCGGTTACACGCGGACGCTGTTCGGAAGGCGGCGGCCGATCCCGGACATCAACAGCCCGAATCCCAGCCTGCGCAGCTTTGCCGAACGCACGGCGGTGAACACCCCGCTCCAGGGCACGGCGGCGGACCTGATCAAGCTAGCCATGATCCGCATCCAGGCGGAGCTGGATCGCCGCGGCCTGCGTACCGCCATGCTCTTGCAGGTGCACGACGAGCTGCTGTTCGAATCACCTCGGGAAGAGATCGCGGAAGTGACTCCCCTGGTGCGGCACGAGATGGAGAACGTCTACCGGCTCGAGGTGCCCCTGGTGGCCGAGATCGGGGTAGGCGACAACTGGCGCGACGCAAAGTAACAAGTTCTTCCAGTCCGCAAGGCGGTTCTATGGGCCCCTCACCACCCGGGTGACATCTGTGATACCATGCCTGCCGGGGTGAGCGACATGCCGTGGAGCGTGGCGTTGGTGTCGGGCGGTTTGCTGGCGGTAGCCTGCTTGGGTTTCGCACAAGATGCTCGTGGACGCCTGATCGGCCGGATCAGCGACGCCTCCGGGGCCGTGGTCCCCGGCGCTGTGGTAACCGCTGTGCACCAGGACATGAACACACGGGCAACCACGCGCAGCAACGAAACGGGATATTATGAGCTGTCCTATTTGTTGCCCGGCATCTACCGCGTAATCGTCGAAAGGGAAGGGTTCAAGCGCTACCAGCGCGAACCGATTGAAATCCGGGTCGGCGAAACCGTGACACTGGATGTGTCGCTGGAGTTGGGTTCCATCGGCGAGACCGTCACCGTCACGGCCGAGGCGCCGATGCTGGAATCTGCCTCGGCCAGCATCGGGATGGTGATCGAGCGGAAGATGCTGGAAGACCTGCCGATCGCGGGAGGCAGCGTGACCTATCTGGCGAGGTTGACTCCCGGGGTTACTTCCGGCCAGGCGCCGGGCCATAACTGGCTGCCCAGCGCGGTGGATGTGCTTTCCAACATCGCAGTGGCTGGGACGGAGAGCGGCGCCAACGAGTTCACCCTCGACGGGATTCCCAATATGACGCGGGCGCGCATCTCGTTTTCTCCCCCCGCCGATCTGGTCCAGGAGTTCCGCGTGGACACGGTCAACTATGATGCGGCGCAGGGACATGCGTCCGGTGGCACGATCGGGATGAGCTTGAAAACCGGTTCCAACAAGCTCGCCGCCACCGCGCTATGGGAAGTGGCGCCCAATCCCTGGCAGGCCACCGACTTTTTCTCCAACAAGCGGCTCTACGATCTGAGCACCGGGCCGGTCACGGCGGAAAAACGCAAGGCCATGATTGCTCCCCGCAAGGTCAACCGGTATGCGGGCACGGGCGGCGGTCCCGTGTTCATCCCAGGCCTGTATGACGGGCGCAGCCGCACCTTCTGGACTTACGGCTTCCAGGGTTTCAACCGGCGCAATCCCGCCAATGCCAACTATACCGTGCCCACGGAAGCCCAACGCGCAGGAGACTTTTCCGCGCTGCTGTCGCTGGGACCGGCTTACCAGATCTATGATCCGGCTACGATCCGCTCCGCGCCGGGCGGACGTTTCAGCCGGGACCCCTTTCCGGGGAACCTGATCCCGGCTTCGCGCATTGATTCCCTGGCGAGAAAGTTCCTCTCTTATTATGCGAAACCGACCACGGCGGGCACGGCGGACGGCCGCAACAACTACCAGCTTTCGGAAACCAACGCCAACGACTTCATCCAGAACATGGCCCGCGTGGACCACCAATTCAGCGAAAATCACCGCTTTTTCGGGCGCTTCACTCATTCCTGGCTTCACTTTTACCGCGGCAATATTTTCCCCAACGAATCGCGCGGGCTGGATCGCTACCGCAAGCAGCGCAGCATCGCCGTGGATGACGTGTACGTCTTCTCGCCCTCGTTCTTGGTCAACTTCAAATACGGGTTCACGCGCTACCTGGAATCCGACTGGGCCCAGAGCCGGGGCTTCGATCTTTCCGTCTTCGGCTGGCCTTCCAGCCTGCTGCGCCAACTAGACAAGCAGGCCATTGCATTTCCCCAGATTTCGCCGGAAAATTACGCCGCCCTGGGAGAAAGCACGAACTACCTGTGGGCTACGAATTACCACAACTTTGGGGCGGCGGTGAGTCAGGTGCGCAGCAGGCAGACCATGCGCTGGGGAGCCGAAGCGCGCGTGTTCCGGGACAACAACTATAACTGGGGGAATGCGGCGCCCGCCATTTCTTTCGGCAGCACCTGGACGCGCGGGCCCCTGGACAACTCACCGGCTGCGCCCATCGGGCAGGGCCTGGCCTCGCTGCTGCTCGGCCTGCCTACCGGGGGCGGCATAGACAACAATGCCTCCTATGCCATCCAGTCACTTTACGGCGCATGGTACTTTCAGAATGACTGGAGAGTAACTTCGCGGCTTACTTTGAATCTCGGCCTGCGCTGGGAGTACGATTCGCCTATCACCGAGCGTTACGACCGTGCGGCATCGGCCTTCGATTTCACTACCGTGAACCCAGTGCAAGCGGCGGCTCTGGCCAACTATGCGCGCGCCCCGATCCCCGATCTTGCCGTGGACCGTTTCCGCACGGTCGGAGGCCTGCGGTTCGCCGGCCGAGAAGGCCGCCCGCGGGGTGTCTTCCGGACGCCGCGCGATGCCTTTGCGCCCCGGTTCGGCTTCGCCTGGCAGGCGCTGGCCCGCACGGTCGTCCGCGGTGGGTACGGGATCTTTCGCGAGCCCCTGGGCGCTGACCGTTACGGCATCAACCAACCGGGTTTCAGCGTGCGCACAAACCTGATCCCAAGCCTCGACAACGGGCTTACCTTCCGGGCCACGCTGCAAGATCCCTTTCCCGAAGGGGTGCAGCAGCCGGCGCCGATCGGCTTGACCACGTTCGTGGGCCGCTCGGTCACCTACCCGCCGGTAGCGCGACCCTCGCCGTACCAGCAACGCTGGAGCCTTTCCGTCCAGCGGGAATTTCCCGGCCGCATTTTGGCCGACTTGGGTTACGTGGGCAGCCGCGGCACGCGGCTGGCGGTGAGCCGGGAATGGGATCCGATCCCGCGCCAGTACTATTCCACTTCGCCCGAGCGAGATCAAGCGGTCATTGATTATATGAGCGCCGCGGTGACAAACCCCTTTTTCGGGCTGCCCGAGTTCGCCGGCACCGGCCTGAGCGGAAGGACCGTGACTCGCGGCCAGCTCTTGAGGCCCTATCCCCACTTCACCTCGCTTAGCTCTGATGACCACGTGGGCTATAGCTGGTATCACTCGCTCCAAGTGCGCGTGGAGAAACGTTTCTCACAGGGCCTCTCCTTCCATGCCGCTTATACCTTCTCCAAGTTGATGGAAGCCACTGCGTTCCTGAATGACACCGATCCTACCCCCGAAGAAGTAATCTCGGATTCCGATCGGCCGCATCGGCTCGCGGTGGCTACCGTCTGGGAATTGCCCGCAGGCCGTGGGCGCCATTTCGGTTCCAACTGGCCGCGGCTGCTGGACGCCGTGTTGGGCGGGTGGCAATTGCAAGCCATTTACCAGGCGCAGAGCGGCCAGGCGCTGGGTTTCGGCAACATCATTTACCGGGGGAACCTTCACGACATCGTGCTGCCCCGGAATCAGCGCACCATTGACCGCTGGTTCAACACAGCCGCACCGTTCGAGCGTGACCCGCGCAAGCAACTGGCCTGGAATATCCGCGCGTTCCCCAGCCGACTGACAGGTTTGCGCGGGCCGGGCGACAATTACTGGGACGCCTCCCTGGCCAAGGTGTTCTCCCTAACCGAGCGGCTCCGGCTGCAGTTGCGCACCAACTGGGAAGGGGCGATGAACACGCCGCAGTTCGGTAACCCCAACACGGGGGTGACCAACACTCTTTTCGGTATGATTACTTCGGTACGAGGCGAGGCCCGGCGCATTTACGTGGGCGCAAAACTCATGTACTGATCCTGCTTGCGCCACGCGTTGGGGAACATTCGGGGGAAGCGGCCTCGACGGATCCGCTTCCCCCACCGCACGCCCCTCAGAACTCGAGCCTCAAGGCCATCTGGCCGACGCGGTTGCCGCCGCTGTCGGCTCCGCGGGCGCTGGTGGTTTGTCCGAAGCTGATGC
>JBMFPL010000194.1:0-6726 GCA_049969115.1 Bryobacteraceae bacterium
CCTCGAACTCTTCGTCCTCGAAATCCTCTTCTTCGTCTTCGTCCGGATTCCAGTCTTCCAGGTCCGAGTCAAACTCGATGCTCTCGTCCTCGTAATCGAGATCGTCCCGCTCGTCGTCGTCCGGAGCGAGCCTGAGGGGATCAAACATTTCAGGAGCCTCCTGTATGCTCGGTCACCACATAGAATACCGCTTTTTTTACGGAAAGCAAGAGTGAATCGCACTTCGGATGCGACAGCAGCGGCAAAAGCGGCGGCGCAGCCGCAGGGCGGCTTCAGCGGCGCGTCGTCTGCCTGGAGCGGGGGCCAGAGGCGAGGCGGGCCGTGCGGACAACGGAGGCTCGGCTCGCGCCGCTCGGCCTGCTTGTCGCCCGCGTAGAGCGCGAGACCGTGCGGGCGCGCGAAGCAGAATGGGCGCCGGCACGCGAGTGCGCGACTGCTTTGTTCGCCGTGGTCACGGGCGCGGGAACCAGGATGAGATCGCCGGGTTGCAGGCCGTCTTGCAGGTCGCCGTTCAGCGCCGTCAGGGAGCTCTCGGGTACGCGGTAGCGCCGGGCTATAGAGGCCAGGGTATCGCCTTCTGCCGCGCGGTGAGCGCGCACGGCTTGCCTTCGCTCGGCTGGGATGCCTTCCAGCAAGGACGCCAGTTGCTGCCCGGCGCCTTTAGGTACGCGCAGCACATAGCCCGTCGGTGCGACATCCTTGAGCAGCGCAGGGTTCAGCTCGCGCAGCTCGCCGACGGGCAATGCCAGCAGATCAGCCACCAGAAGCAAGTTGGTGGGCGATGTCATTTCCAGCGAGTCGTATTCCAAGGGGGGATCGGGCCTGACGTCCTCCAACCCATGGACGGCGGGGTTCTTGGCCATGATGATCATGGCCAGGATGATCGGCACGTAGTTCGCTGTCTCCTTGGGCAGCACGTTCCGCTGGCGCAACTCCCAGAAGTCGGCGTAACCGGTGCGCTCGATTGCCCGCTCCACCGTCAGCGGCCCCGCGTTGTACGCGGCCAGCGCGAGGTACCAGTCGCCGAACTGCTGATAAAGGTCGCGGAGATGGCGGGCGGCGGCGCGCGTCGCCTTTTCCGGATCCAGGCGGTCATCCGTATAGGGCGTTTGCTGGAGGCCATACTGCTGGCCCCGCGACTTGATGAATTGCCACATTCCCGTAGCGCGGCGACGGGATATGGCGCGGGGGAAGAAGCCTGACTCGGCCTGGGCCACGTGGACCAGCTCCTGCGGCAGACCCTCCTCGTCCAGGATGCGCTGGATCATCGGGCGGTAGCGCCCGGCGCGGCGCAAGCCGTTCACCAGAATCTGCCGGCCCCGGCCGCTCGAGAAATACCGGATGTAGGCTACCACCGGATCCGGTGCTTCCAGGGGTAGTTGCGAACAAGTCGCGCGCAGTTCCTCGTGGATCTGGTTCTTGAAGGCCGGGTCAATCGGGAACGTCAGTTGGGGAATTTCGTCCAGGGGCGCGCGCTCGAAACCCTCTTGCTGCCGGTCATCCTCGATCGAGGGCAGGGCTTCGAGGTCATAGCGGTAAATCGCGTCGGCCAGCTCCTCGATCTTCCGCTGGATGCGATTTTCGGCAGCCTCGTCGGAGTCCGCCCTGGGCGCCAGCAGGATGTCCAAAGCGCGGTCGAACTCGCGGCGGGCGCGCTCGAAGTCGCCCTGGTCGTGGGCCCGTTTGCCGAGCTGGAAGTGCCAGTCGGACTCGCGCAGCAGGACCCCCAGCCAGCCGACGCTCGCGGGCACGGGATCCAGCACCACGAGCTTCGGCGCACTGGCGAGTTCTAGGCGCAGATCCCTTACCGGCTGCACCAGCGATTCCGGCGGAGGGAGCAATGGGGCCAAGGGGCCGCCGGGCGGAACGAACTGATTCATGGTGCGATTCACGCGGGCGACAGCGCAGCCGCCCGCCACCCAAGCCGTGGCCAGGATTGCCGCCCAGAGGACCCGGCGCCACTTGCCGCGGACTAGCACCGTACCACCGTAGCCAGAACTCCTTGATACTCGCGGTAAAACTTAGACTCTACTTCAGCGCCGCACGGCCCGTCAAGTCAGCGCTGGCTGCCAACCCCCAGGGCCATCCCGGAGCGGGCAGATTCCCGGCCCGCCCCGGGATGGCCAGGCCCGCCGTCCGCGGCTTGCCCAGGCGACGGGGCACGCTGCCTTTCATGCCCCTTCTTAGCGGCTCGCCCTCTCGCTCGGCTAGAATCGAACAAGGAAAGGTTGATCTTGTGCATGCCGAGCGTGGCGGGATCATTGCGGTCTACCCTGGGTCCTTCGACCCGATCACTTACGGCCACCTGGATCTGATCGAGCGGGCTTCGCGGCTTTTCGATCGCCTGATCGTGGCTGTCCTGCGCAACGAAGCCAAGAAGCCACTATTCAGTGTCGAAGAGCGCGTGGAAATGGCCCGCGAGGTCCTCCGCGACTTCGACAACGTCGAGGTGGAGAGCTTCGGCGGCTTGCTGGTGGATTTCGCCACCGCGCGCGGTGCTCGTGTCATCCTCCGTGGCATCCGCGCTATCTCCGACTATGAGTACGAACTTCAAATGGCCTTGATGAACCGCCGGCTGGCGCCGGGCATCGAGACGCTTTTCATGATGGCGAGGGAGGATTACTCCTTTCTGAGCGCGCGGTTGGTGAAGGAAGTGGTGGCGCTGGGCGGCAACGTGTCGGGCCTGGTACCGCCCCCGGTCGAGGAACGTCTGCGCAAACGGCTCGGCAGGATTCGCTGATGGGGTGAGCGTGGCTGTGACGGCGGGACTATCGGAACGGATCGCGAGAATCAGCTTGTCCCGGACCATGGAGGTCGCGGGCAAGGCCGAGCAACTCCGACGCCAGGGCGTAGACGTTGTGGACCTCGGGGCGGGCGAACCCGACTTCCCCACGCCAGACCACATCAAGCAGGCGGCGGTAGAGGCCATCCGCAGCGATTTCACCCGTTACACCGCGGCGGCGGGAACGGCCGAGCTGCGCCAGGCCATCTGCGAACGGCACGCCGCGGACTTCGGTACCAATTACGCCCCTTCCCAGTGTGTGGTGACTTGCGGGGGAAAACACGCTGTCTTCAACTTCATTGAAACGCTGGTCAGCCTGGGCGACGAAGTCATCATCCCGGCGCCTTACTGGGTGACTTACCGGGACGCCGTCCTGTTCGCCGGTGGCCGGCCGGTGTTCCTGCCCACCTCTTTCGCCAGCGGCTTCCAAGTGCGAGCCTCGGCGGTGGAGGAACTGGTGGGCCCGGCCACGCGCATGTTGATCCTCAACTTCCCCAACAACCCCACGGGCGCTTTGCTGGATCCGGCGGAGGCGGCGCGCCTGGTCGAGCTGGCCAACGGGCGCGGGTTCTGGATCCTGGCCGACGAGTGCTACGCCAGCTTGGTTTACGAAGGGCGGCCCTTCTCCATCGCCTCCCTTCCCGGGGCCTCGCGGTGCGTGCTGGTCGCCGGTTCGGTGTCCAAGGCGTATGCGATGACCGGTTGGCGCATCGGCTACGGTCTGGGGCCCGAGCCGGTCATCCAGGCCTGCATCCGCTTGCAGAGTCACTCGACCTCCAATCCCAACTCGATCGCCCAGAAGGCCGCGCTAGCGGCGTTGCAAGGGCCGCAGGACTGCATTTCCACCATGCTGGCCGAGTACCGCGAGCGACGCGATTACACCATCGGGCGCTTGCGCAAGATGCCCGGGATGAGGGTGCATGTGCCCGCCGGCGCGTTTTACGCTTTTCCCGACATCTCGGCGCTCGTGCGCTCGGGCGCCGTCGCCAGCAGCGGGGAGTTCACGGAACGGCTCCTGGAAGAGGCGCGTGTGGCTTGCGTTCCCGGAGAAGCCTTCGGTGCGGAAGGCCACCTGCGCATCTCGCTGGCCGCATCCCGGCGCGAGCTGGAGCGGGGTCTGGACCGGATGGAGGAATTCATCGCGCGCTTGTCGCAATGAAACCGAGGCCTTTCCGGTTGCTGCCTCTTTTCGATCCCAGGCCGTGGGGCCGGACCGACCTTTCGCCCTGGTTCCCCCCGGCATCCGAACCGATCGGCGAAGTCTGGTATTACCAGCGCAACCAGACCACCGAAGGCGGGACGCTGGAGGAGCTCATCGCCAGACATGGCGCTGCGCTGCTGGGCCCGGCGGTGGATACGCCGCTGTTTCCCGTTTTGGCCAAGTTCATTTTCACCGCGGACAAGTTATCGGTCCAGGTTCACCCCGGCGACGAGTACGCCCGCCGGCGCGAGGGTCAGTGGGGCAAGGTCGAGATGTGGTACGTGCTGCGGGCTGAACCCGAAGCGCGGCTTGCGCTGGGCTTGCGCGAGCCGGTCAGCCGGGAACGCTTTCGCGATGCCGCCCTGAGCGGGGAAATCGAGCAGCTTCTGGCCTGGCGCGAGATCCGGGCGGGCGACGTTTTCGTGATTTATCCGGGGACGATTCACGCGCTGGGCCCCGGCGTCGTCGTAGCCGAGATCCAGCAGAACTCCGATTTGACCTATCGCATCTACGACTACGGGCGCCCGCGGCCCCTCCATCTGGATCGCGCCGAGGAAGTCGCCGTGCTGGGGCCTTATGCGGGCTGCCCGGCGCCAGTGGATCTGGGCAGTGGCTGGAAACGGCTGGCGCGCACGCCTTATTTCGCCGCCGAGATCCTCGAGACCTCCCAACCTGTGTTGTACGAGCCGGACTCCCAGAGGTTCCACCTGCTCCTGGTTCTGGAAGGTAGCGCTGCCCTGGACGGCCAGCCGGTGCGCGCGGGCGAGTGCTGGTTCGTGCCCGCGGCCGCCGCGCCATTCCAGTTGCGGCCCCGAGAACGGCTGTGCCTGCTGCGCAGCTACTATCCGGGGCAAAGCTAGCGCGCGGGCCTGGCCACGTCCTGCCAGCCCACCAACCGGATACCGAGCTTGCCAACAAGCTGGCGCGTTTCGGGCTCGAGGAAGATGCGCCGGTCCCAGTCCCGCTGCTGGGCGCTGCCAGTAGCGCCTTTGAGTTCCTCGTCGAAGTAGCCCGGGTGCAGGATGATCATGTGGACGCCCGGCTTCAGCGATTGCAGGGTTTTGTGGTAGGCATCGCGACGCTGCTCGTAAGTTGATGTGCCACGGGCCGGATCAGTCAAAAGACTATCGAGCCGGAAGACGCCTTCGGCCTGGTATCGCGCTTCGCTCTCTAGTAGGTACTGGCGCATGGCGGGCGGGACCTGCGCGGCGGCAGCCTCCGAGGCTTTGACGCGCAGGATGGGCACACCGTACTCGCGCCCCAATTTCTCGAAGACCTGGAAGTAATCCGGCCGCGCGTAAAGTGTTCCCATGTGCGTGTCCAGGTGGGTGAAGCGAATGCCCAGGCGGCGCGCTTGCTCGATCTGAGCGCGCAGCTCCAGTTCCACCTCTTGTGCGGTGGCGCGCGTGGCGGTTTGCGCTACGGCCGCGTGAAGGTAGCCTTCGGCATCGAGCAGGCCGGGCACACGATCGCGCGGCGCCAGGGGGCCCCAGCGCAGCGTCGTCCACTCGCTGTTCAGGGTCAGGTGAAGGCCGACGTCTTTGTCGAGATGAGCCCGCGCCCAAGCGGCCGCTTCCGGGACCCAGGGGCAAGGCATCATGATCGAGGCGCTGGATATGGCGCCGGCCTCGAACATCTCGATGATCGCCCGGTTCACGGAATGGGACATGCCGAAGTCATCGGCGTGCAGGATCAGGTGAATCTCGCTGTTCCAGGCGGCGCTCGCGAAGACCAACGGCAAGGCCAGCAAGCCTCTCATCGCGGCTCCTACAACAAAGCGTAACGCAAGGCTTTCAGCACCACCCAAGTCGCCCACAGCCCGACGACCGTCGCCAGCGCCCTGCCGTAGCTGGTCTTGCGCGCGGCCGTCGAGATGCCCAGCGCAAGCAGCAGGATAACCCAGATGGAGAACAGGTCTATCGAAGAGGCGACCGCGACCAGCCATTTGGGCGTGGCGGCAGGATCCAGATAAGCCCCGACGTTGAATGCGGTGGGGTTCTCCAGATCGAAATCTTCGGGATGCTTCAAAAACATCATGAGGATGCCCAGCAACCCGGCCAGGGCGTTGGGCAGGAAGGCGTAGCAGGTCACGGCAAACATTGGCCGGAAGGCGAGCTCGGTGCTGCCGAGGAAATTGGCGGCGAACAGCAAGGCGCCAGCCGCCACCAGGGTCGTGACCACGGTCCCGACCACTGCCCCTGCGTAGCTCACCACCGTGACCAGCGGCATTTGCTGCTCGATGATGCGATGTCGCTGCTCGGCGGTGAGGCTTTCCGTCCGAGGGTTGGATTCCAGGGCGCGCTCCAGATAGCGCTCCCAGCCGACGCGGCTGGAATACAGGCTGACAAAGATGGTGGCCACAAGCACGCTGATCAGCAACGGCGGCCACCAGCGTGGGTGGGCGGCGATGTCGCTGAAGGCGCGCTTGGGGTCGAAGAAGACGGCTGCGAGCCGGGCAGGTTCACTCAGCGGCGCCATGTCGGGAGCGGGAGCAGGCTGCATGGGCGTTCCTCCGCTCGCTGGATTATGCCACAACCGGGCGGTGAACGGGGTGCTTGTTAGACTGGGAGTCGGGACCGTCTGCTGTGCCTGGCAAGCATGCTGCCTTGCTGCTCGGTTGCATGTGCCTGTTGGTGGCGGCCTGCTCGCGCAACCAGCCGAGGGAAGTGGTCCTGGCCGAGGCCTATGTCGGCCCGGCCACGTTGCAGCTCCGGCAGGATTTGAGCTCGCCCAGGGCCGACGG
>JBMFPL010000195.1:0-6707 GCA_049969115.1 Bryobacteraceae bacterium
ACCGAGTCGATCTCGGCCGGCTGCGGATCTGTCGCGGCGCCCGGATCCAGCAGGTAGACTCGCCGCAGGCCCGACAGCCGATCCGGCCAAGGGGTCCGGGAATCGGCGATCAGCGCCCCTTGGTTACCCCACGGGCGCGCCAACACTGCAACGGTGCTCCAGCGGCGACGATTCGAGTTCAGAGCGGGACCTCCCCTGGGCTGGCGCCGCGCTTGCGCGCCCCCCGGCCGCGTCCTGCGAACGACGGCGGGAGAACTACTCCAGGATCTCCAGCGTGAAACGCCGGTTCAGCTTCATCCCGGCCGCGCCCAGAATGGTGCGGATAGAGCGCGCTGTCCGGCCCTGTTTGCCGATCACCTTCCCCAGATCGCTCGGCGCGACCTTCAGTTCGAGCACGGTGACCTGCTCGCCCTCGACTTCACGGACAGACACTTGGTCGGGGATGTCGACCAGAGCCTTCGCAATATCCTCCACCAACTGTTTGATCCCGGCCATCCCCTGAGCCTCCTGTACTCTGCCTCAATGATATCACTGTTGGGGGCGAGTCGTGACCGGCTTCAGGCGGCAGGAGCTTCCGAGGGGGCCGGGTAGCGGGCCAGCAGCCGCGCGACCGTTTCCGAGAGCTGGGCGCCCTGCTTGCGCCAGTACTCGATCCGCTCGTAATTCAGGCGCACTTCGGCCGGGTCGGTGCGCGGGTTGTAAGTGCCTACTACCTCGACCGCCCGGCTGTCACGGGCCCGCTCTTTCTCGATCACTACAACCCGGAAAAACGGCTTTTTCTTGGCGCCGAATCGCGCCAGTCGAATCATCAGCATAACTTGCTCTTCCTTTTAATCCTGACTGCCTGGGCCGCCCCGTTCAGGCCGGCGGTTGCAACCCCGGGAACGGCCACTTGAACTTGCCCATGCGCTTGCCCAGGAATCCTCCCGAGAAGCTCTTCATCATCTTGCGCATCTGGGCGTATTCCTTGAGCAGCCGGTTGACTTCCTGGACGCTGGTCCCGCTGCCCCGCGCGATCCGCCGGCGCCGCGAGCCATTGATGATCATGTGGTTGGCCCGCTCTTCCGGCGTCATGGAGTCAATGATGGCGATCACGCGGGTGATTTCCTTCTCGTCCACCTCGACGTTCTTCAGTCCCTTGAGCGGCCCCACCTGGGGAATCATGGAGAGCAGGGATTCCAGCGGTCCCAGCTTGCGCAATTGACGGAGCTGATCGCGGAAATCCTCCAGCGTGAACTCGTTTTCCAGCAGCTTGCGCTGCATTTCCTCAGCCTTGCGCTGGTCTATGCTCTGCTCGACCTTCTCGATGATGGAGAGCACGTCGCCCATGCCGAGGATGCGGGAGGCGATGCGATCCGGGTGGAACGGCTCCAACGCGTCGAACCGCTCGCCCGTGCCCACCAGCTTGATGGGCTGGCCGGTCACGCTCCGGATGGAAAGGGCCGCGCCGCCGCGAGCGTCGCCGTCCATCTTGGTGAGGATGACGCCGGTGATGCCCAGCCGCTTGTGGAACTCTTCGGCTGAACGGACCGCGTCCTGGCCGGTCATGGCGTCAGCCACGAAGAGCACCTCGGACGGCGCCAGGAGCTTCTTGAGCTGCTCGAGCTCGCTCATCAATTGGTCGTCAATGTGCAGGCGGCCCGCGGTGTCCACCAGGAGAACGTCCCGCCCGCTCAAGGCGGCCTCGCGCCGCGCGGCGCGCGCCAGCTCGATGGGATCGGAAGCTTCTCCCTCGTACACGGGCAGGCCGATCTGCCGCCCGATCACGCTGAGCTGCTCACGGGCCGCAGGCCGGTAAACGTCCACGGAGACCATCAAGGGGCTGTGCCCCTCACGGCTCAACATGCGGGCCAGCTTCCCTGTCGTCGTGGTCTTGCCCGAGCCTTGCAGACCCACCAGCAGCATCACGCTGGGAGGCTCACTGGCGAACCGCAGCCGCGAGTGGTGGCTGCCCAGCATCTTGACCAGTTCATCGCGGACGATCTTGATCACCTGCTGGGCAGGGGAAAATGCAGTGATAACCTCCTGGCCCAGCGCTTTCTGTCGCACGTCTTCGATGAACTGTTTGACCACGCGGTAGTGGACGTCGGCCTCCAGCAGGGCGATTCGAATCTCCCGGAGGGCGGCTTCCATGTTGGCCTCGGTGAGCTTGCCTTCGCCCCGCAGGTTCTTGAAAATGCGCTGAAGTTTCTCGGAAAGGTTCTCGAACATCGCGGAAACCAGGCACTGCCGTCCGACCGCGCGCCAGTTATTCCATTATAGGGGAGTTCGCGGGCCGCACGCACCGCCGTATTCGTGCTGAAAGGAAGCGGCGCTCCGCCGATGTTAAGATGTTGACATGCCCGGCCCGCGGCAGCCACAGAGCGTGACCGAAGAAAGCCCGGCGCCTGTCTCGCTCGGGAGCCAGGCCTGTGCTGCCATCGCCTGGTTCGGATGGCTGCTGGCCATTCTTTACGCACCCGTGCTCGGGCGCATGATTTACGAGTGGGCCACCGTGGAAGAAATGGGCCACGGCTTTTTCGTGTTCCCGGTAGCGGCCTATATTGCGTGGCAGAGGCGCGCCGTGCTGGCCGCGGAGGCGCGCCCCGATTTGCGCGGCCTCTGGCTGGTGTTTTGGGGGTTCGTCCAACTAGTGCTGGGCACGGCAGGAGCGGAGTTTTTTGTCACGCGCACCGCGTTCCTGATCTCGTTGGCGGGCGTCATCTGGACGCTGGGCGGCCCCGCTGTGCTGAAGCGCCTGAGCTTCCCTTTGTTCCTGCTGGCGTTCAGCGTCCGCATCCCGCTGTTCATTTACAGCCAGCTCACACTACCCCTGCAACTGCTGGCTAGCCGGATCGCAGAATCAGCGCTGATGTTGCTGGGCGTTCCGGTTTTGCGGGAAGGCAATATCCTGGAGTTGGCCAGCCAGCAGCTCTCGGTGGTCGAGGCTTGCAGCGGGATCCGCTCCCTGCTGTCGTTGGCCTTCCTTGCGCTGGTTTACGGTTATTTCTTCGAACGGAGGCTGTGGGTGCGGGGCGCGCTGGCTCTCTGGGCGGCGCCAGTGGCTATCTTGGCCAATGCCGGCCGCGTCACTCTGACCGGCATCCTGAGCGAGTACCGGCCCGAGCTTACTCGCGGCCGGTTCCACGAAATCGAAGGGTGGCTGGTCTTCCTGCTCGCCCTGGCCTGCCTGATCGCCAGTCACCGTATCATGCTCGCCCTGGAGCGGCTTGTCGCCCGGCGGAGGAGGGATGCCCGCTTTCCTGCGTAACCGGCCCGCCCAGTTGCTCAGCATTCTCCTCGTTTTGCAGATCGTGGCCTTTCACACCATGCCGCGCAGCGAAGCGGTCCCGTTGGCCCGCCCCCTGGCTGAATTTCCCGTGGACGTGGCCGGCTGGAGGATGGTGGCGGAGTTCCCTATCGAGGAAGAGGTGGAGGCCTTGCTCAAGGCCGATCAGACGCTCAACCGGGTCTACGAGGATCCCCGCACGGGGGCAGTCTTGAATTTTTTCGTGGCTTACTTCCGCTCGCAGCGAGCGGGCGCCACCACGCACTCGCCCCGGGTCTGCCTGCCCGGCTCAGGCTGGCAGGCGCGCGAAACGAAACTGGTGAGGGTTGCGCTGCCGGGCGGACGGACGATCACGGTCAACCGCTGGCTGGTAAGCCGCGATACGAACCGGAGCGTGGTGCTCTACTGGTTCCAGACTTCGCGCCGCGTCGTGGCGAACGAATACTGGAACAAGTTTTACCTGATGCTCGATTCGATCCGCTACCGGCGGAGCGATGCGACCTTCGTGCGTATCGTCTCGCCGGTTGGTGAGCAGGGCGAGCCTGCCGCCGAGCAGGCTGCCCTGCGCATGGCCGCCGATTTCTTCGATCCGCTGAGGAGTTTCCTGCCCCGCTAGGCCGTTTCCCGCTTTTCCCGGTTAACTCAAGCCTGCCGCGGCGGCTTGGGCACTACTTTGAAAGCCTTCTCGTCGAAGTACAGGATACGGCCCTCGCGATAGGACTGCACCGCCATGGTGATGAGCACCTGCGCGCAGGCCGCCGTTTCGACGTCTAGCGTGGGCTTCTGGCGGGTGCGGATGCACTCCAGGAAGTTGTTGGCGTGGGTAATCATAGGATCCCTCTGTTCGACAGGGATCTTGACTTCCTGGTCGCCGAACTTCGCCTTGTAATCATCGTCAATCACCCGCCGTTCGGGCCGGAGCGTGATGTGGTCGGTGCGCCCTTCGAACATACCGTGCTCGACCATGATAATGGTGCCCAGGTGCCCGCGGATCAGGCCGGGAATGTGCTGGGAATTGGCCATGGAGGAGGTGAGCACTACCGAGTGCCCTTTGGAGTATTCGGCGATCAGGTGGAAGGTGTCCGGTACTTCCCGTTCGTCCTTGAAGACGTAGATGCCGCCCCCGGCCATGACTTTGTAGGGGTACTGTGGCTGGCCCCAGCAGATGTTCAGGGGAGCCGCCACGTGGAAGAACAGGTCGGTGGCGATGCCGCCTGAGTAATCCCAGTACTTGCGGAACCGGAAGAAACGGTCGGGATTCCAGGGCCGCTTGGGCGCCGGCCCCAGCCACATTTTCCAGTCAATGTAGTTCTCTCCGCTCTTGTCCGGTCCCGCTTCGGGATCGATCTTCCAGTTCCACTCGCCCTCGCGCGAGTTGCGATGGTAGGAGCCCTGGCTCATGATCATGGGGCCGATGGCCCCGTCGGCGATGAGCTTGCGAGCCTTCCACCACTGGTCGCCCGAAGTGGTCTGCGAGCCCACCTGAAGGACGCGCCTGGTCTCGCGCACCGTGTGGATGAGCTGGCGGACCTCCTCGATGGTATGACACATGGGTTTTTCCAGGTACACGTCCTTGCCGTGGTCCATGGCTTCCAGCGCCATGCGGGCGTGCCAGTGGTCGGGCGTGGCAATGATGACCGCGTCCACGTCCTTACGATTGAGAACTTCACGGTAATCGAGGTACCCGTCGCACTTGTGAGCTTCTTTGGCGGCGTTGAGACGCTTCTGGTAGACGTCGCAAACCGCAACGATCTGGCAGGAGTTGTTCTCGGCGCCAATTTTGGAGAAGACCCGGGCCAGGTAAGACCCGCGCCCGCCCATGCCGATGATGCCCAGGTTGATCCGGTCGTTGGCGCCGATCACCCGGCCCTGTGCGGGCCGGGCCCGGCCGAGGCTGCGGCTGGCGATGCCCAAGGCCGTCGCGCTGATCAAGAAGTGCCTGCGATTGCTTTCCGACATGACTCCCGTTCCCGATTCAGGATTTCTGCGCCTTCCGAGCCGCCCTGGGGCGGCACACCTATTGTAGAGGCTGGAGCGGGGCTGCGTCAAAGCCCTGTGCCGATTGCGCGCACCCGGCTGTGCTGCTACTTGCTGCTTTCTTCCTCGCGCGGGTACGCCGGCCTGTAGGCGCCGCTTCTGCCCGCGGCGAACCTGCGTCCGGGCCAATCCAGCCGCATGTCTTCGCTGACCTCCTCCAGCATCTCCAGCGTCGCCACCCGGCTTTCCAGCGCGAAGGCGGTCAGCAGAAGGTTGTCGCAGATTGCGTTGATCAGCCGCGGGATACCCTGCGAGCGGATATGGATCTCGCGCAGGACTTCGGGCGGAAACACGGTAGGCTCGCTCATGCCCGCCCGCGCCAGGCGGGTGCAAATGTACTCGATGGTCTCCGGCTCCTCGAACGGCCGCAGGGTGCAGCGCAGAGCGATGCGCTGTTTGAGCTGTCGCAGCTCGGGCGCATCCAGCTTGCGGTCCAGTTCGGGCTGGCCGGCCATGATGATTTGCAGGAGCTTGTCCCGCCGGGTCTCCAGATTGCCCAGCAGCCGCACCTCTTCGAGCACGTCCCAGTCGAGGTTGTGCGCCTCGTCAATGATCAACACCGTGGTGCTGCCGCTGTTGGCGTTCTCGATCAGGAGCTGGTTCAGCGCAATCAGCACCTCGGTCTTGGAACTCCGGCAGCAGCGCAAGTCCAGGTCGTAGGCAATGAGCTCGAAGAACTGCTCCACCGTGAGCCGGGAGTTGAACAGGAAGGCGAAGTCGATTCGGCGGGCGGCCAGAAAGTCGCGCAGGCACTCCAGCATGGTGGTCTTGCCGGTGCCTACCTCGCCCGTCAGTACGACGAACCCTTTCCGGCTCTGCACGCCGTAGATAAGATTGGCCAGGGCTTCCTCGTGCTGCCGCGAGCGATAAAGAAAGGCGGGGTCCGGGGTAAGTTTGAAGGGACTTTCCTTGAAGCCGAAAAAGGCGTTGTACATCACCGGCGCAGGCCGCGGCCCTGCTCAGTCCATCTTATCATCGCGCAGGCTGCGGCCCGCCTACAGCAGCCGGAGCACATCCATGTCCACGTTTCCCCCGGACAGGATGATGCCGGCGGACTCGATGCCCGGCGGCAGCTTCCGGTACAACGCCGCGGCCGCGGCCACCGCCCCGCTGGGTTCGACCAGCAGCTTCAGCCGCATGAGCAAGAAACGCATGGCGCCGAGGATCTCCTCTTCGCTGACCAGCAGCACCGCCTCCAGCTTGTCGCGCAGCAGGGCGAAGGTGAGTTCGCCCGGCTGCGGGGCCCGCAAGCCGTCGGCGATGGTGTCCGGATGGGGGATGCGCACGCGCTGGCCCGCGGCCATCGACAGTTTCCAGTCGCAGGCGCCCTCCGGCTCCGCTCCGAAGACGCGGATGCCCGGCCTCAAGGCCCGTGCGGCCACCGCGCAACCGCTGAGCAGGC
>JBMFPL010000196.1:0-6659 GCA_049969115.1 Bryobacteraceae bacterium
GAGACCTGGCTCAGAGTGCCGCCGGGCGGCGTGATCGAGAAGACATTTTTTGTCGAAACGTTCCCGCTGGAGCGCCAGGGAACCGCTTTCCAGCAGCCCGTCCGCAGCTCGCTGGCCATCTTCCGGCCTTACTGCGCCGAGGACTTTCCCACCCTCCCCGAAATCGTGCGCGACAAGTATCGCTACGCCCGGACGCGCTGGCGCGAAACCGCCCGTTATGCGGTCTTCCAGAAGTACCCCGACCGCCCCCAGGCCGTCATGGGCTGGACGGGGCAGGCGGAGGCCCCGGGTTACGCCCTGCTCGTGCTGGCGGATCAACTCGGCGATCCCGACGCGCTCCGCATGGCCCGGAAGTCGCTCGACTTCCTGTCTCAGGCGCCCTTTTACGCGGGCGGGTTCCACAACTGGTTCGATCTGGACACCGGCCGCTGGCACGGCGAGGAGCTGCTGAATCAGGGGCAGGCGATGCTGGCTTTCGCGCGCGCCATTCGCGTTGCGCGCCGCCGCGGCCTCGAAGCTTCGCGCTGGGAGGCGTTCCTGCGCAAGGCCTGCGATCTGCACGCGGCGCGCATCCTCGAGGACGGCTGGCGCCCAGCTACCACCGCCGAGGCGACTTTCATCCCGCCGCTCCTCATCGCCTCGCAACTGTTCGGCGAGGAGTCTTACCGCCGCGCCGCGGTCAAGGCCGCCGAACATTACGCCGCGCGGCACTTGGCCATGCGCGAGCCTTACTGGGGCGGCACGCTCGACGCGCGCTCGGAAGACAAGGAGGCGGCGGCCGCGGCCTTCCAGGCCTTTCTCGAGCTGTACGAGCTCACGCGCGATCCGCGGCACCTGGAATGGGCGCAACACGCCTGCGACGTGGTGCTCACTTACGTCTACGTCTGGGACGTGCCCATGCCGCCCGGCCGGCTGGCCAGCCATCGCCTGCGCACGCGCGGCTGGACTTCGGTTTCACCCCAGAACCAGCACCTCGACGTCTGGGGAGTGCTTGTGGCCCCCGACGTTTACCGGCTCGGCGAGCTTCGCGGGCGCGAAGAGTTGAAGCGCCTGGCTCTCATTATGTACCGGAGCTGCGGGCAATTGATCGATCCCTACGGCAGCCAGGGCGAGCAGCTCGAGCAGACCAACTACACACAGCAGCGCCGCACGGTGGACTTGAGCCGGCTGCGCGGCGATTACAACGAGCGCTGGACGGTCTTCTGGATCACCGCCCATTTCCTCACCGGCGCCGCACGTTTTCTGGAAATGGGCGCGCCCGTCTGGTAAGAAGCCCCACGCTGATCCCCGATTACAGGCCGGGCTCCATGGGCAGGGCCAGGGGCGGCTCGCGCAGGAAGTCCAGGCGCGAAATTTGCTCCACCGCCTCCCGCACCGCCTGCTCGGTCGTCGGCTCCAGCGTAATCACAAAAGGCAGGTCGTGCTTGGTCTCGCAGGGCACCTGCAAGACCGCCTCGATGCTGATGCGCTTGGCAGCCAGGATGCCGGCCAGCGCGGCGATGATCCCCGGCCGGTCGTCCACGCGGAAGCGCAAGTAGTAAGCGCGCTTTTGCTGGGTGATCGGGATTGGCTGGTACTCGCCCAGCCGCTCGTGCGCGAAAGGCGATACGCGCTCGGGGCTGCCGTGGCGGATCTCGCGCGCCACCCGCATCAGATCGCTGACCACGGCGACGCCTGTGGGCCGCGGCCCCGCGCCGCGCCCGTAGTAGAAAGTGTCCTCGCCGTAGACCCCCTTGACCCAGACCGCGTTGTAAGCCGAGCGCACGCTGGCCAGGATCGCGGTCTGGGGGATGAGCGCAGGCCGCACCGATAGCAGCAGCCCTTCGGGCGTCTGGCGCGCCATGGCGATGAGCCGGATGGTGTGCCCCAGCGTGTGCGCGTACTGGAAATCGACCGGCGAGATGCGGCGGATCCCTTCGGTGTAAATGTCTGAGGGCGTGATCTTCAATCCGAAGGCGAGGGCGGCGAGAATGGCCAGCTTGGAGCGTGCGTCGTAGCCATCGACGTCCGCGCTGGGATCGGCCTCGGCGTACCCCAGCCGCTGCGCCTCGGCCAGCACTTCCTGGAAAGGCGCCGCTCGCCGCTCAATTTCGGTGAGGATGTAATTGCTGGTCCCGTTGAGGATACCGTAGAGCGCGACGATGCGGTCGCCCGAGATACCTTCGCGCAGCACGGCATGGATGGGAATGCCGCCCGCCGCGCTGGCTTCCATGGCCAGCGTCACCCCGGCCGCGATGGCCCGCTCCCAGATCTCGGCCCCGCGCAACGCCATCAACTCCTTGTTGGCGGTCACCACCGACTTGCCGTGGGCGATCGCGCCCAGGATGATTTCCTCGGCCACGGTCGTACCGCCCACCAGTTCGGCCACGATGTCCACCTCCGGATGAGCGACCACCGCGCGCCAGTCCGTGGTGCGCTCTACCTGCTCCAGCGCCGCAGGTAGTCGTTTTTCGGCGATTTTCACATCGCAGACCACGCGCACTTCGAGCGGGAAGCCGAGCTTGAGCGCGATGTTGCGCGCGTTCTCCGCCAGGATGGTGAGCGTGCCGCCGCCCACGTTTCCCACGCCTACGATCGCCACCCGAACAGGCTGCATAAGTTCACATTCTAGCTGTCGTGCGGCGCCGTTATAATCCTCTGCGTGCGCCGTCTGCTGGCTAGCCTCGGCATGGTCGTGAGCCTCCACGCCGCCGTTTCACCGGCGCAGTTCGAACAGATTGACCGCTACGTGCGCGCGGAGATGAAGCTCAACCAGATTCCGGGCTTGGCTCTGGCGCTGGTCTGGTGTGGCCGGGTCGAGCTGCATGCCTGGGGCGTGCGCAGCCTCTTCACCCGGACGCCGATGGACGTGGATACGCCCGTGGATTTGGCTTCCGTGAGCAAGCCGCTCACGGCGGTCGCGGTCGCCCGCCTGGCCCGCGCGGGCAAGCTCCACCTGGATCGGCCTGTCGCAGGCTGGCTCGTGGAGCTGCAAGGGACGCCAGTGGGCGAGCTGCCTTTGCGAGAGTTCCTCCGGCACCGTAGCGGCTTGCGCCGCCGGCACGACCGTCTCGTCCCCTGCTGCGGGCGGCCAGGCGACGGGGACCTGAGCGCTGCGGCACGAAATTTGGGGCGGGCGCGGCCAGTGTGGGCGGGGCGCATATTCGGTTACGCGAATGCGAACTACGTGTTGCTGGCCGCCGTCATCGAGCGGGCCTCGATGCAGCCGTTCGCGCAGTTCATGGAACGCGAGGTCTTCCGACGGTTGGGCATGACCAAGACCACGCTGGACGAGCAGCGGGCGCGGGCATGGGGACTGGCTGCGTCGCACGAGCGTTGCTGGGGCCGGGTGCGGCCGAGAACCGTTCCGCAGACCGGGTGGCCTGGCGCCTCCTTGGTCAAGTCCACGGCTCGCGATATGGCGGTGTTTCTCCAGGCCGCCCTGGAAGGCCGTGTGGAGGGGATCGAGCGGCCGCAGGATCTGGCGCCTCCTTACGATGCCGGCTGGTTCGTGGGGCGTGAAAACGGCCTGCTCGTGCTGGAACACTCAGGCGATACCTGGGGCGCGAATGCCGCGGTGCTGCTGGTTCCCGCTGAGCAACTGGGAGTGGCCGTGCTGATCAACGCTGGTATCCAGCGCGCGTTGCCCATCGCTCGCGGCCTGGCCCGGTTGCTGCTCTATGGCGCGCCGCCGGCGCCTGCCCGCCCGGCGTGGTATCAGGTGGCGGACAACTGGGCCATGCTGTTCACCGCGCTGAGCCCGGCAGCGCTCGCCGCTGCGGCCCTGGTCTGGATGCGGCTCTGCCGCCAGGTTGGTCGCGGCGAGCGGGGCTGGCGGCTACCCTCGGGTGCCTGGGAGCGCGGGCGGATGCTGTTGCTGGTGGTCATGGCTGCCTACGTGCTCGTCCTGAGCGCCCGGGCAGCGATCGGCCCGGCGCCCGGTTCGCCTCCCAGCCTGCGCCTGAGTGTGGTGACGCTCGGGCTCGCGGGCGCCGCCGTGTTGGCCACGGTAGCGGCTTTGGGGCTGGCCCCGAGAACCCCTCAGGATTGAACCAGCCGCTTGAGGATTTGTTTGGCTTCCTCGAGCCGGGGAAAGCTGCGCTCGGCCGCGCGGAATTCCGCCGTATGAATTCTCCGCCGGGTGCCGCGTGTTTGCGTGGGATGGCGCAGGTGGAGCATCTCGTGAAAGAGCACGTATTCGACGGCGAGCCGTGGCGTGCCGGGACGGTCCAGTAGCCTGCTGATGACGATGGCGCGGTGCGCAGGGTCCCAGTGGCCCAGCGTCGTGCGCGATTCTTTGAGGCTCCAGCCCAGTTGGGGCCGGATCATGAGCCCGCCGAAGAAACGCTGGTTGAGCGCGTCGAAGATTTCTTCCAGATCGTAGTGCCGGCCCCTGGGCCCGCAGAACTGCTTGCGGCCGCGCAGGCGCCGGATCAGCTCGATGCTGCGCTGCACGTCGCTGCGGTTCAGGTACTGGCGATAGCGGCGCAGGCAAGCGGACGGGACGGGCCGCCTCAGGAGCTTGCCCAGCAGGATCCAGGCCAGCGCTTCCAGCACCTCTGGGGGCGCCTTCAGCAACACATCGCTGAAGCGCAGCTCGATCCGGCCGTTTTGCCAGCAAGCCGAGCTATGAGCGTCGGCGTAAGGCAGAAAACGGACGGAGATTTCCGGCACCGGCGTGCGCGGCCGCAACTGTCGGAACACCCGTGCGCACATGGCCTCGGGGGATTCTGCGCCTGCGCTTCCCACTTGCATCGCCTGTTGAATCTAACATAGAAGTTTTGGGCTGTCGCCCGTGAATGCCGGCGTCGCGGGACGAGGCCCGAGGGAGGAAGGTTCCGTTGTATAAAGCCAAGATCAGCGCACTGGGCTGTTACGTGCCGCCGCGGGTGTTGACCAACTTCGACCTGGAGAAGATGGTGGACACCAGCAACGAGTGGATCCTGGAACGCACCGGCATCCGCGAGAGGCACATCGCCGATCCCGACGTGGCCACCTCGGACATGGCCGTTGAAGCCGCCCGCGCAGCGCTGGCGCAGCGGGGAATCGAGCCTTCCGAGCTGGACGCCATCCTGGTGTGCACCGTGACCCCGGACATGATGTTTCCTTCCACGGTCTGCCTGGTGCAGGACCGCATCGGCGCCAGGGGAGTTTGGGGTTTCGATCTGGTGGCGGCCTGCTCGAGCTTCATCTACGGCCTGACCACCGCCGCCCACCTAGTTGCGGCCGGTACGCACCGCAGGGTGCTGGTGATCGGCGCCGACACCATGTCGCGCATCGTGGACTACACCGACCGCGCCACCTGCGTGTTGTTCGGCGACGGCGCGGGCGCCATGCTGGTCGAGCGCAGCGACGACGACTCGGTGGGCTTCATGGATTTCCTCAACGAGATTGACGGTTCGGGCGGCGAGTACCTGAAAATGCCCGCGGGCGGTAGCAGGCTGCCCGCGTCCCATGAAACCGTCGAGAAGCGCCTGCACTACGTGCACCAGGAAGGCCAACAGGTCTTCAAGTTCGCCGTGCGCCGGATGTACGAGGTGTGCCGCGATCTGATGGAGCGCAACGGTCTGACTGCCCGCGACATCGGCCTGCTCATTCCCCACCAGGCCAACGCTCGCATCATCTATGCTACCGCCGAGCGCCTCGGCCTGAAACCCGAGCAAGTGGTGGTCAACATTGACCGTTACGGCAACACCACCTCCGGTACCATCCCGCTGGCCACGCAGGACGCCATCGAGGCCGGCCGCTTGAAAAAGGGCGATATCGTGCTGTTCGCCGCCGTGGGCGCGGGCTACACCGTGGGCGCCAGCTTGTGGCGCTGGGCTTACTAGCCGGACGGTCCGCTATACCGCCTCCCAAAGCAAGGCGCGAAGCCGCCCGGGGCGCAGCGTGCGTTCGATGGCCGGCCAGGCGCGCTGGTGATCTTCGCTGGCCACCCACGCCTGTCGCTGTTCCTCGGTCTGAAATCTGATGACCAGCCGGTAGTTGCTGTCTTTCGACGCTTCGCCCGTCACCACCCGGCGCAGCCTGAGCAGCCTAACGCCCAGGAAGCCAGGTTGCTTGCGGATGGCGGGACGGAAGATCCGGCGGTAGTTGCGCAGCATCTCGCGTTCCCGGGCAGGTTCGACGTCCAGATCCACGTGAAGCTGGATCGAGCGCTGCGCAGCGGGGGCGCGTCCCGAGAAAGCCGCAGCTAGCAGGCTCAAGCAGGTTCTGCGGTCCATACCAGGGCGATTCTAACTCGCCGCATCGAGGTCGGCGTAGCAGCGCTCGGCGGCCTCCCGCCCGGAGGCTGGCACGGGAAAGCTCTCGGCGCGCAGGGCGCTCTCCAGCCCTTCCAGCAGCAACAGAACGTTCTCCCGGGTGGAAGAGGCGCCCATCAGGCCAACCCGCAGCACCTTGCCCGCCAGCGGGCCGAACCCTCCCAGCACTTCAATGCCGTGCTCTTCGAGCAAGCGGCGCCGCAGAGCCACGTCCGAAATCCCTTCGGGCACGCGCGGCGTGTTCAGCGTCCACAGGCGGTGCTGCGGCCGGGCCACGTGCATCTGCAGACCCATCGCCTCGATGCCGCTTACGAAGGCCAGGTGGTTGTTGCGGTGGCGGCGGAAGCGGTTCTCCAGGCCTTCCTCGTCAATGATGCGCAGCGCTTCCCGCAGCGCGTAGAACATCGAGATGGGCGC
>JBMFPL010000197.1:0-6659 GCA_049969115.1 Bryobacteraceae bacterium
CGGGCGCCTCCACCTTCACCGACTGGTGGGCCTACAAGATGGAGGCTTACGACGCCATCCCTTACAACGCCGCCATGATGCTCCGCCAGGGCGTGCTGGTTTCGCTCAACTCCGACTCGGCCGAGCTCATGCGCCACCTCAACCAGGAGACGGCCAAGACCATCAAGTACGGCGGCCTCAGCGAGGACGAGGCGCTGGCCCTCATCACCATCAACCCCGCGCGCCAGCTCGGCGTGGATCGCCGCGTAGGTTCCATCGAACCGGGCAAGGACGCCGACCTGGTTTTCTTCGACAAACACCCGCTTTCCAACTACGCCAAGGTGCTGCGGGTCATGATCGAGGGGCAGATCTACTTCGATCGTGACCGCGACATGAGTCGCCGCGCCGATCTGGAGGCGCGCAAGAAAGCGCTGCTCGAGCGGGCGCGCGAGCGCGAGAAGAAGCAGGCGCCCGCAAGGAGGAGGCCCGCATGAGAATCGTCCTGGCATGTTTGCTTGCCGTGGCGCCGCTGGCGGCCGCCGACAATTCGTTCCTGCTCCGGGGGGCCACCATTCATCCGGTCAGTGCCCCCGCGATCCCCGGCGGCGCAGTGCTGGTCAAGGACGGCGTCATCGCCGAAGTCGGCGCGAGAATCGCCGCGCCCAGAGGCGTGCGTGTGATCGAGGCGCATGGCCTGCACGTGTATCCCGGCTTGATTGACTCTGCCACCGAACTCGGTCTGGCCGAGATCAGCTCGGTGCGTGAAACCGTGGACACCACCGAAATCGGCGACTTCAACCCGCAACTGCGCGCGATTGTCGCCGTGCATCCGGCAAGCGAGCACATCCCTATCACCCGCGCCAACGGCATCACCGCGGCCGTCACCATGCCCGCCGGCGGCATCATCTCCGGGCAGGCCGCGCTCATTCACCTGGATGGATGGACCTGGGAGCAGATGCAGATCGAGGCGCCCCTTTGCATGGTGCTCCAGTTCCCCGTTATCCAAACCCGTGAGGGCCGCCCCGGCGCCCGGGGGACCCGGCCTTTCAGCGAGGCCAAACGCGACTACGAGCGCCGGCTCCAGCGGCTGCGCGAGTTTTTCGAGCAGGCGCGCCGCTACCAGAAGGCCAAACAGGCGGGCAGCCCGGGTTTCGTCACGGACGACCGCATGGAAGCCATGCTGCCGGTGCTTGAAGGCAAGTTGCCCGTGGTGGTCCACGCCGTGCGCGAGCGGGCCATCCGCGAGGCCATTGCCTTCGCCGAAAGTCAGAAGATCCGGCTGGTGCTCGCCCGGCCGCGCGAGGCGTGGAAGGTCGCGGATCTGATCAAACAGAAGAACATTCCGGTGATTCTCGGGCCCACGCTCGAGTTGCCTCTGGACGAGGACGATCCCTACGACAAGGCTTATACGTTGCCCGCCGAGCTGCATCGCGCTGGCGTGAAATTCGCTTTCGGCAGTTTCTCGACCTCGTTCGCGCGCAACCTGCCTTACCAGGCTGCGATGGCAGTCGCCTTCGGTCTTCCTTACCAAGAAGCGCTGAAAGCCTTGACCCTGTACCCGGCTGAGATCTGGGGCCTGGTCGACAAACTGGGCTCCATCGAAAAAGGCAAGTGGGCGGACCTTATCGTCACTGACGGCGATCCGCTGGAAACCCGCACTCAAATCAAGCGTGTGTTCATCCAGGGTCGCGAGGTGGATTTGAGCAACCGGCATCTGCGCCTTTACCAGCAATATTCGCGGCGGCCCTGAGGTTGGTGCCCGACGGGAGGCCGTGAAGACGGGGTGCGCGAGGCGCCTATAATCGTAACTGGTGGGCACATTTTTCCTCGAGAATTTCGGCTGCCGCGCTACGCAGGCCGAGGGCGCCGCTATGGTGTCGGAGCTCGTGCGCCGGGGTTACGTGCCCGCGGGGCGTGACCGCGCGGATCTGGTCATCCTCAATACCTGCACGGTAACTGCGGCTGCGGACGAGGACGTCCGGCAGGCCGTCTACCGTATCCGTCGCGAGAATCCCGCGGCCCGCATCGTCCTGGCGGGTTGCTACGCCCAGCGCGCACCCGGGGAGGCGGCTGCGCTGCCCGGCGTCGTGGGCGTTGTCGGCAACTCGCACAAAGCCAGGATCGCTGAACTGGTGGAAGAACTCGATGTCGAGCCCGGCCTCCACTGCCGCATCTATGTGAGCGATCCCGCGCAGGCTGCTTCCTTCCCCAGCGCGGAACCGGAGTTTGCCGCCGGCGACCGCACGCGTCCCAATCTCAAGATCCAGGACGGGTGCAGCTTCCAGTGCTCCTTCTGCATCATTCCCGCCGTGCGGGGACCCAGCCGCAGCGCGCCGGCCGATTGGGTCGTCCAGCAAGTACGCCGCCTTGGTGCGCGCTACCGCGAAATCGTTCTGAGCGGCATCAATCTGGGGCGTTGGGGCCGCGATCTGCCCGGGCGGCAGCGCCTGGTTGACTTGCTCCGCCGCTTGCTGGCCGAGACCGAGGTCGAGCGGCTGCGGCTGAGCTCGATCGAGCCGATGGATCTCAGCGACGAGCTGCTGGAGCTGATGGCCAGTTCCGGCCGCATCGCGCGTCACGTGCATGCTCCTTTGCAGAGCGGCTCCGACAACATCCTGCGCCGCATGCGCCGCTGGTATCGCGCGCGTCATTATGCCGATCGGATCCTGAAAGCGCGCGCCTGGATGCCGGAGGCCGCCATTGGCGCCGACGTCATGGTGGGATTTCCCGGAGAAACCGACGAGGATTTCGAGCAGACGGTGCGCCTGGTGGAGAGTCTCCCCTTCACTTACTTGCACGTGTTCACTTACTCGCCGCGCCCCGGTACGCCTGCGGCCGAAATGCCCGGGCAGGTACCTTTCAAGGTGCGCAAGGCACGTAACCGTATCCTGCGCGAGATCGCGGCGCGAAAGAATCTCGAGTTCCGCCGGCGCATGATCGGGCGCCGGCTCTCCGTACTCACGCTCGAAGACCAGCCGCTGGCGCTGAGCGAAAACTACCTGAAAATCGAACTGGCCGTGCCGCGCGAGCCGAACCGCATCATCGAAGTCGAAATCGGCGGCCTCACCGCCACAGGCCTGCACGAGCGGCTCCCGGGGCTGCAACTGGCGTGATCGATCTGCACACCCACACGACCGAGTCCGACGGCTCACTCTCGCCCGACGAGCTGGTCGTAGCCGCACGGGATGCGGGATTGGAGGCGCTGGCCATCGCCGACCACGACACGCTGGCCGGCTACGATCGCGCCCGTCCGTTAGCCCTTGAACTGGGACTCGATCTGGTCTGTGCGGTTGAAATCAGCACGCAGTTCGCTCGCACCGCGGGCGGGCGGCGGCACAGCGCGCACTTGCTGGCTTACTTTCCCCTGGAGCCGCCAGGAGAGGAGTTCCGGCAGTGGCTGCGCGAGTTGCAACAGCGCCGGCAACGCCGCAACGAACGCCTGGCGCAACGCCTGCAAGAGCTGGGTCTCGAAGTGACGCTCGATGAAGCCGTCGCGCTCGCGCGCAAGCTCACCGGGCGCGTGCACTTTGCGCGCGTGATGGTGCAAAAGGGATACGTGGGCAGCATCCGGGAAGCGTTCTGGCTTTATTTGGGCGAGGGCGGCAAGGCGTACACGCCGCTGGACAAAGTTTCCCTTCAGGAAGCGGCAGCGCGAGTGCGCGCCGAGGGTGGCGTGCCCTGTCTGGCACATCCGGGAAGGCTGAAATGGGACGTCGCTGAGGCGCTCGGTGAGCTGTGCGCTGCGGGTTTGATGGGACTGGAAGTTTACTCGAGCGAGCACGGCCCCGCGCAGACCGCGCTCTTCTTGGAGATGGCGCGTGCGTACGGCCTCGTGGCGACTGGCGGCTCCGATTTTCACGGCGACGGGAAGCCTGGCGTTAGCCTGGGCACGGGCCTGAACGCCAACCTCGCCGTGCCGCGCTCCGTGCTCGATGAGCTGTGCGCCGCAGCCGTGTGCGGGCGCTGAGTGGACGCAACGCTATCAGCGGCCCGACGCCCCTCCCGGTTCCGGGTGCGACCGCGCTCGCCGTACGCGGCAGCCGTCTTCACACCGGCCGGTCGTTTTTGCTAAAATCGAATCGCAGATTGGGAGGTCGTCTAACGGTAAGACGGCAGACTCTGGATCTGCTTATCGGGGTTCGAATCCCTGCCTCCCAGCCAGCGAAACCTTTCCTTAGCCTTCGCCAGCGAGTTGCAAATGTAACGCGCTCATGGCGTGTATCTTTGTGTGTAAGTCGGCGTTGAGGAGCTGGGCGTGAAGCGCCCGCAAGCTGACTGCCCGATCTAGAAAGTCCGCCTCGCCCCCGGCCGCTGGCAGTTCGTCACCATCCCGCGCTCGGGCAGCCGCTACCTCTGGGATCCCAGGCCGGGAGTCTATTTTCTGGAGTGGTGGGAAGGTCGGCGCCGCCGTCGTGAAGCCGCCGGGCTTTCCCCCAGCGAGGTTCTGGAGGCGCTGCGCCGCAAACGGCTGGAGCTGGCCGGGGCCGCGGTGCTGGTTAGCCAACAGCCTCTCGAGCCTATCCCTGCCCAGCTAGCAGCCGCCACTCCCATCCACGAGGCGGTGGAGGCGTTCTTGGACGCAGGTAGCCGTGCACTCGCTCGACAAGCCGGGCAGGCTCAAGCGCTACCGCGCGGTGATGGAGCATTTCGAGCGGTTGCTGGGCAGGCGGCGCTTTGTGGAGGCCATCACGAGGGCCGACATCGAGCGTTACAAGGGGCTGCGGTTGAAGGAGGCGAGGTCGCGAGCGAGGCCTGTGCGGGCGGCCACGGTGAACTTGGAGCTGGGTACGCTGCGCGGGTTCTTCAACTTCCTGAAGCGCGAGCTGGGAGTGAACGTCGACAATCCCTGCGCGCAGTTCAAGCCGCTGCGCGATGCGGCCAGTCGGGCCCATCGGCCGCCCGAGGTCTACAGCGACCAGGAGCTGGCCAGACTGCCGGCCGCGGCCGAGGACGAAGACCATGCCGCCTTTCTGACCCTGGTGCTGACCGGGCTGCGCGAGCAGGAGCTGTGCTAGTTGACCTGGGAGGATGTTTTTTGGAGCCGGGCCGCGAGCACTTGGTGATGGGGGCCAAGCCGGGCTTCCCCCCAAGGACTATGAGCAGCGGGAGGTGCCGATTCCGGCCGAGCTGGCCGAGGTGTTGCGGGGTCTGCCGTGGCGTGCGGTCTGGGTGTTTCCCAACGCCCAGGGCGAGCGCGAAGGCCACCTGCTGCGGCGGGTGCAGCGGGTAGCTCGGCGGGCAGGGATGGAGCATGCCACCCTGCACAAGTTCCGGCACACCTACGCCACGCGGCTGTTGGAGGGCGGTGCGGACATTGTGACGGTGCAGTGGCTGCTGGGGCACAGCGATTTGGACACCACGCGGCGGTATGTGAATCCCGATGCGGAGCGCAAGTGGGCGGCGGTGACCAGGCTGGGGTTGAGGCTGGTCAAGGCCGCGCCGGCTGCGACGGGCCTGGCGGCGAAAGACGCCTGAGGCTGCGCCTGTGGGCTGCCTGCCCGAGCCACTGCTCGATGGCCTCGCGCAGGCTGCGGCTGGCGCGCTCCGCGGGGATGCGCCCCAAAGCCGCTAGCCGGTAAATCGTTTTCGCCGAAACTTGTAGCATCGTCGCTACCTGGCGCGCGGTCAACAGAACAGGCGATGAGGAGTGCGTTCCCACTGCGGTCTCCGCATCGCTTTGCGAGGCTGGGAAGGGCTCGTCGCGCTTGTCGCCAGCCGAACCCTCCGGCTCCCCAGGCCGCTCGCGAGAGAGCTATTCCGCCACGCACAACAGCTCCCGCGCGGCGAGCCGGTTGCGCTTGAGCGCGCTGGTGTCGCGCGGCGCTGCGAGAGGCAGGGCGCGGGCCTGATCGGCCAGCCCGAGCAGCCCGGGCGACTGGACTGCCCCATCGAGCAGGCCCTGCGCCACCGCGCGCTGGAGTTCCCAGCATTCCTGCACGACTTACTCGCCCTGGCGCCGCAGCGTTTCGATTTGCTTTTGTTGGGCAGCCTGGAATCGCTTCAGCTTGAGGCGCTGGATGGCAGACAGCGGGCCAGCTCCGGTGTCGCGCCACGCCGCGTCGATCTGCTCGCCCAGGGCGCGCATCCGCTCGTGCAGGGCTTCGCGCCGGGCCAGATCGGCGAGCAGTTTCTCGACCCGCAAGCCGAGTGAGCGCAGGCGCGGGATCCACGACACCAGATCCTCTTCCGTCGAGGTTCGCTTTCAACTTGGCGCGGCTGGCAATATGATGCCTTACGGTGGACGGGCAGGCCGGGTAGTGGAGGGGTGCAGCGCGAACCGTCGACAAGGCGATCGCAATGGGCCGTCGGAACATCTTGTGCTGGTGCTCGGCGCGAGTGTGCCTGGCGGCCTCGCTGAGCGCCAGGGTGTCGATCAGGCCACCTTCAGCCCTCCGCTCGTCCACGGACGCGCTGCACTGGGGGTTGGCGAAGTGTGGATTCCGATCCGTCAGGGTGGTGGCTCGACGAACGGGGGCGTGTGGGGATAGTTTTTAGTCGTCGCGCCAAGTCATTCAGCACGGTCACTGAACGCGGCCTGAGTTTGAGGTGCGGCAGCGGTGCGCTGCCCTTGCTGCGGACGCTTCCCAGCAGGTGGTTCTCAAGCTCCTCGATCCGCCTGCGCAGCAGAACCGGATTCAGTTGCGCGTAGCGCTCCTCCAGGCTCTCCCGGGCCATCTGGC
>JBMFPL010000198.1:0-6642 GCA_049969115.1 Bryobacteraceae bacterium
GGCGAGAGGTCGTAGATGTCTTTGTCGAGCGGCTGACCGGGATCGATCTTGTTCAGGATCCCGTCCAGTCCAGCCATCAACATGGCGGCGAAGGCCAGGTACGGGTTGCAGGAAGGATCGGGCGGGCGGAACTCGATGCGCTTGGCCTTTGGGTTGGGGGAGTACATGGGGATGCGCACCGCAGCCGAGCGGTTGCGTCGCGAGTAAGCCAGATTCACCGGGGCCTCGTAACCGGGCACCAGCCGCTTGTAACTGTTCGTGGTGGGCGCGATGATGGCCGAGAGCGCCCGGGCATGCGCCAACAGCCCGCCGATGTACCACAACGCCAGTTGGCTCAGCCCGGCGTAGCCGTCTCCAGCGAACAGAGGCTGGCCGTTTTTCCACAGGCTCTGGTGGGTATGCATGCCGCTGCCGTTGTCGCCGAAAATCGGTTTGGGCATGAAGGTTACGGTCTTGCCGTACTGGTTGGCCACGTTGCGCACCACGTACTTGTACTTCATCATGTTGTCCGCGCAGCGCAGCAGCGTGTCGTAACGCAGATCGATCTCAGCCTGCCCGCCTGTGGCCACTTCGTGGTGATGGCACTCTACGTGCAGCCCGACGCGCTGCATGGCCTGGACCATTTCGCTGCGCAGGTCCTGGTAGTGGTCGGTAGGCGGCACCGGGAAGTAACCTTCCTTGTAGCGTGGCCGGTAACCCAGGTTATCCCGCTTGCGCCCGCTGTTCCAGCGTCCTTCCTCGGCGTCTATGTAGTAGAAGCCCGAATGCTGGTTCTGATCGAAGCGGATGTTATCGAAAATGAAAAACTCCGCCTCGGCGCCGATGTAGCAGGTGTCGGCGATGCCCGAATTCACCAGGTACATCTCGGCTTTGCGCGCGATCCAGCGGGGGTCGCGCTCGTAGTGCTGCCGCGTGATGGGGTCAATCACATCGCACATCATCACCACTGTGGGCGTCTCGCCGAACGGATCCATGAAGGCCGTGGAGGGGTCGGGGACCAGCAGCATGTCACTTTCGCTGATCGCCGCCCAGGCCCGGATGCTGGAGCCGTCGAAGCCGAAGCCTTCTTCGAAAGAGTCCTCCGTCAGCTCCTGGATCGGGTAAGAGACGTGGTGCCACAGGCCCGGGATGTCCGAGAAGCGCAAGTCCACCTGCCGGGCCTCATTCTTGCGTGCGAACTCCAAAACCTCTGAAGGGGTCATTCTGCCTCCCTTTTGGATCGGACACTCGAGGCGGGAACGCCGCAGCGGAACTTGTTATTAGAATAGCGGAGGACGGCCCCGCGCCGCAAGCCGCATGCAGCAGATCGAGCTGCCTCTCCAGCCCGAACGGCGCATCTACACGGTCAGCGAGCTCAACGCCGCGCTGCGCACCCTGCTGGATCGCGAGTTCCACGATATCTGGGTGGCGGGCGAGATTTCCGGCGTGCGCCCGGCGGCCAGCGGCCACGTCTATTTCACACTCAAAGACGACAGCTCGGTCCTGCGCTGCGTGATTTTCCGTTCCAACCTGCGCTACCTCCGCTTCAAGCCCGAGGACGGTATCGGGGTGCTGGCCCGCGGCCGCTTGGATTTGTGGGAGGCCCGCGGCGAGTACCAGATGCTGGTCGAGTACCTGGAGCCTCAGGGCATCGGCGCCTTGCAATTGGCTTTCGAGCAACTGAAAAAGAAACTGGCTGCCGAGGGCCTGTTCGATCCCGCCCGCAAGCGCCCGCTGCCACGCTTCCCACGTTGCGTGGGCATCGTCACTTCGCCCGCCGGAGCCGTGATCCGCGACATGTTGAACATCCTCGAGCGCCGTTTCCCTGGCCTCCATATCCGGCTTTATCCCGCGCTCGTCCAGGGCGAAGGATCCGTGGAGGATGTTTGCCAGGGCTTGGAGTACTTCAGCCGCACGCGCTGGGCCGACGTGGTGGTGGTCGCCCGCGGCGGCGGTTCGCTCGAGGATCTGTGGACTTTCAACCAAGAAGCCGTGGCGCGCGCCATCGCAGCCTGCGCGGTCCCCGTCATTTCCGCCATCGGCCACGAAACCGACTTCACCATTGCCGATTTCGTGGCCGATTTGCGCGCCCCCACCCCTTCGGCCGCCGCTGAAATGCTCACGCCTGCGCGCGAGCAGGTTCTGGAGCAGATTTCGGGCTTTCTCGAGAGGATGGGCCAGGCCATGCGTTACCGGCTCGCCCAGGCGGCTCGCGCCCTGGAACAGCGCGGTTTGCCGCGCGTCACTGCCTTGCTCCAGCGCCGCCTGGGCCGCGCCCTCCAGTGCGTGGACGAGCTCGACTTCCGCGCCCGCCACCGCATCCGCGCGCTGCTCGAGCTACACAAGCGCCGCCTCGCGGACCTCGAGGTGCGGCTTCGCGGCCGCGACTTGCGCCTGCGCTTCGCCGGCTTCCGGCGCCGCCTGGAGAACGCTCGCGCCGCCGCCGATCTGGCAATGCGCGACCGGCTCGCACGCGGACGCGCCCGCTACGAACGGGTCGTGGCCCAGCTCGAACAGCTCAGCCCGCTCCGCGTTCTCGATCGCGGCTACGCCATCGTGCAGGACGAAGCCGGTCGCATCGTGAAAGACGCCGCTGAGGTCGCACCCCCCAGCATGCTGCGCGTCCGCCTGGCGCGCGGCCGCCTGCGCGTCAGCGTAATCGAAGCGTCGCAAACCTGAGGCCGGCGCTCACACCACGGGAGGGCCGAACCAGGGCGCGGGCAGGTCTTGCAGATCCGCCAGGTATAGTTGCGGGTAACCGTCGCGGTCGCTGGCGAACCCGATGGCGCGCTCGCCGGGCGAGAAGGCGGGCGCGGCTGAGTCCATGCTGCCTCGAGCTCTTCGCGGTCGGCCTCCCCGTCGCTGACTGGCGGAGCGCAAGGCGCGCGGGTGCTCGAGCCCGGCTGGCAAACCAACTGCCGGCCGCCCGTCAGCGGATCCACCAGGTGAATGCCGCCATCGGAATCGAAAGTGTCACAGGCAATCAGCGTGCCCGCCGTGTTGGAAGCCGGGTGCCAGGCGCTGAGCGCCGCGATCAGGCGAACACGGCCGCTCCCCCAGTCCATGCGGCACAGCCCGCGCGGCCGCAAAGCGAATACGAGGTCGCCCGTATTTCCCAGAAACGTTTCGTGAACAATCTGTTCCTGCTCACCGTCCTCCCACAGGCGCTCCAGGACCGCGCCGTCGCGTCGCATGCGGTACATGCGCGGCGCGCCTGCGAACGAGACCTTCAGCCATTCGCTTTCCAGCGGGTGGAACTCGATCGAGAGCACGCGGCGGGGCAGGGCCAGGAAGTCCCAGCGGGTCCCGTCGGTGCGACCGATCGCGATCCCGTGTTGCCTCCCCTGGCAGGCCGGCGCCGCCAGCCAGTCGCCGGAGAGCGCGCAGGCGCCCAGGCGCCCTTGTCCCAACGAGACGACGCAACTTTCCTCCAGCGTCGAGCGGTACACCACCCAGATCGCGCCACTGCGCACGAAGAACACTTTCTCGCCGCCCCGATGCACGACCGCGCTGAACGGCCGCACCGGGCCTCTCTCGGTCAGTTGGCGAATGCGCCCGTCCGCGAGCGCCAACTCGAAAAGCCGCGGTTCGCCCGCACGGTCGGAGACCAGGATCAGGAAGTCGCCGTCGGGCGTGAAAGCGACCGGCCCGGCCATGTGGTTCCGGCAAGGCCGATCCGTGAGCTGGCGGACGCGGGCAGGCCCAGGCAGGTCTGCCTGCGAACGGCCCTCGGCCGGGAATACCCAGCCTTTACCGCATGCCATCATCGCGAGTCTACCCGCAGCGTGGGGTCGACGGGAAGCGGGCTGGCCTCTCCCTGCGGGTCCCAGCGGCCCGGAATTCCGCTATCATAGCCGCTTTGATCCCAGGTCTCCTGGAGGTAACAGTATGCCGGGCAAGTCTCCGAGTCCCGTTGTGGTTACGGCCATCGCCTGCTGCCTGGTTATTCCGGCAGCCGGCCAGAAACGCACGCCGCCTGGCGCCAAACCCTTGCCCCCTGCGCAACAGCGAATTGACGAAGGCTACACCGCGAAAATCAAACAGTACACCACCGAGCCCTTCTTCCTGACCGAGCTGGTGGATCATCTGCCTGCTTCCGACACGGTTCCCACCCCCGAAAAGGTCCTGGGTTACATTGTCGGCACGCCTGAGAAGCTTACTTACTCGAAGGATATTTACAACTACTTACGCACCTTGGAAAAGAGTACGCCGCGCGTCAGGGTCTTCAGCATCGGCCGCAGCGAGGAAGGCCGTGAGATGATCCTGGCGGTCGTCTCCGACGAGGCCAATATGGCGCGTCTGGATCGCTACCGCCAGATCACGGGCCGCCTGGCCGATCCCCGCAAGATCACCGACGCGGAGGCCCGCGGACTCATCCAGGAAGGCCTGCCCATGTACTGGGCCACGGGGAGCATTCACTCGCCGGAGACCGGCGCTCCCGAAATGCTGATGGAACTGGCCTACCGGCTGGCGGTGTCCGAGTCGCCTTTCATCCAGACCATCCGCAAAAACCTGATCGTGATGATCACGCCCCTGGTGGAAGTGGACGGGCACGACCGGCAGGTGGACATATACCGTTACCGCAAAGCCAATCCCGACAAGCCTGCCCCCAACCTGATTTATTGGGGCAAGTATGTGGCTCACGACAACAATCGTGACGGCATGGCGCTTTCGCTGGCGCTGAGCCGCATCATGATGAAGACTTTCCTGGAATGGCATCCCCAGGTGCTTCACGATCTGCACGAATCCGTGCCCTTTCTTTACACTTCCACCGGCATGGGGCCTTACAACGCATGGCTCGACCCCATCGTAATCAACGAGTGGCAACTGCTGGCTTACCACGAAGTCGGTGAAATGACCAAGCGCGGGGTGCCCGGCGTATGGACCCACGGCTTCTACGACGGCTGGGCGGCCAATTACATGTTCTACGTGGCCAACGGCCACAACGCCATCGGGCGATTCTACGAAACTTACGGGGGTCGCGGCGCGGATACCTTCGAGCGCACGGTTCGCCCTGCGCAGACCACGCGCACCTGGTACCGGCCCAATCCCCCGCTGGAAAAAGTCAAGTGGTCCATCCGCAACAACATCAATCTCCAGCAAAGCGCCTTGCTGCTGGCCATGAACTTTGTGGCCCGCGACAAGGAGCGCTTCCTCGAGAATTTCTACCTGAAAAGCAAGCGCTCGGTGGCGAAAGCTTTCAACGAGGGGCCGGCGGCTTGGGTCATTCCGGGTGATGATCCGCGGCCTGCCGAGTGCGCCAGCCTGGTCAATTTGCTGCAACTGCAAGGCGTGGAAGTGCACCGCGCCGACGCGGACTTCGACGTGACCGCCGGCCAGGGCAAGGACGAAAAAAAGGTCAAGTTCCCCGCGGGCAGTTACATCGTCCGCATGGACCAGCCTTACAGCCGCATGGCCGACATGTTGCTGGACACGCAATATTACAACCCGACGGACACGCGGCCTTACGATGACACGGGCTGGTCGCTGGGCGCGCTGCGCAACGTGCGCACGGTACGCGTGACCGACACTTCGGTGCTCAAGGTTCCGGCCACCCTGCTGGCGGGCCCGGTCAAACCGCAGGGCCGCTTGGCGGGGGCAAACCCCGCAGTCGCGTATCTGGTCAACCACAACACCGACAACACGCTGGCCACCTTCCGCTACCGGCTGCGCGATGTGCGGGTGCTGGCCGCCGAGGAAGGCTTCCAGGCAGCCGGCGTCAAATTCAGGACGGGCAGCTTCCTCATCCCCGTCGAAGGCAACCCCGCCGATTTGAGGAATCGCCTGGATGAAGCGGCGCGCGACCTGGGACTCACGATCCACGCCGTCCAAGCGATGCCCAAGGTCCGCACGCATCCGCTGGCTGCGCCGCGCGTCGCGCTGGTCCACACCTGGCTGAATACCCAGAACGAAGGCTGGTTCCGCATCGCGCTCGACAATTTGCAGATCCCTTACCACTACATCTCCGATCAGGTGATCCGCGACACGCCCGACCTGCGCTCGCGCTACGACGTGATCATCTTCGGCCCCACTCCCGGCAGCGCCCAGCGCATCGTCAACGGCCTGCCCATGCGCGGCGCCCCCATTCCCTGGATGGGCAGCGCCCTGACCCCCAACATCGCCACTTCGCCAGACCAGACGCCGGACATGCGCGGCGGCATGGGTTTGCAAGGCCTGCTCCATTTGAAGCGCTTCATGGAGGAAGGCGGACTGTTCGTCACCATCCAGGGCAACGCTTCGATTCTGATTGACTATGGCCTCATCGAAGGCGTTTCCATCGTGCAGACGCGCGAGCTGCAAGCCCGCGGCGGCGTCTACAATGCCGTCTTCGCCGACCGCGGCAGCCCCGTCGCCTACGGCTACGACGACAAGCTGGCGGTCTACTTCAACCAGGCGCCGGTCTTTCAGATCAGCCGCACCGGTGGTCTGGCTGGGGCGGGCATGGGAGTGCAGGACGAGCAGCGCGGGCGGCCCAGCGGCCGCGGCTCGCTCACCGACCCGGACATACCGCAAGGCCGGCCCTATGTGCCCCCGTCGCCCCAGCCTCGACCCGCGCCCGGCGAGGAACCGCCTATCCCGGAGGAAGTGTTGGACACCATCCGGCACCTGCTGCCGCCACCCGAAGCGCAGCCGCGCGTCGTCCTGCGCTTCGCTGACGAAAGC